>CAXMSM010000001.1:0-4140 GCA_964195655.1 uncultured Gammaproteobacteria bacterium
CTGGGGTCACCCCACAGGACGCGCTTGGTATCGAAACGCGAGGCAGGGGCGATGTAGGCCTCCACACCGATGATCGGCTTGATGCCCGCCTCGGTTGCTTTGTTGTAGAACTCGCTGGCGCCGAACATATTTCCGTGATCGGTCATGCCTACCGCGGGCATCTCCAGCCGCTGCGCCTCGGCCAGCATCGGAGTGATCTTCGCAGCGCCGTCAAGCATCGAGTACTCGGTGTGGTTATGCAGGTGTACAAAGGACCCTGCAGACCCTGAAGAGCCGCCGGAAGAATCGCTCATAGGGACGTCAGTCTATGACCGGCCACCGACAGCGCGCGGCGTGTCGCGCTGCGTGTCTCACCTTGATCAGTGCGAGCCCAAATCTCATACTGGCGACGCCTCGTAGGAGCCCGGCGCGATACGCACACGGCGCACCGCATCGACGGTGAACACCGCCAGCGCCACCCAGATCAACGCGAAACCCACCCAACGGGCGGGCGGCATGGACTCCTGGCCAACCAGCACACCCCACGTCAACTGCATGGCGGGCGTCATGTAGAACAGCAGCCCCAGCGAAACCATCGCCAGCCGTTGCGCAGCGGCAGCGAACAACAATAACGGCAGCGCGGTGAGCCACCACGTAGCTGCGGATCGACGTACAGCACAAGCACTGACCTCGCGGTCGCGCCCCGGTATGTTGCATGCAACGCGCGTTGCATGCAACACTTGAGGCATGTCCACATCAACGCGGCGAGCCAGCGACTACCGCCGGCGCATGCGTGATCGGGGCTACCGCCCCGTGCAGGTATGGGTGCCCGACGTCCGGTCGGCGCAATTCGCCGAAGAGGCACACAGGGAAGCGCTGGCGCTGGCCGAAGCCGACCGACACAGCGACGATATGGACTTCGTCGAGGCGATCTCCGACCTGGCCAACGACGAGTGACCCGCGGCGAACTCTGGACCGTCTCGGGAGGCGTCTACACCGCCAAACCCCGGCCGGCACTCATCATTCAAGACGACCTGTTCTCCGCAACCGAGTCGATCGTCGTCATCCCACTGACCACCACCGCCGCAGATGCGCCGATCGCGCGCGTCGCGATACCCACCACCACAGGAATCACCCAGCCCAGCTTCGCGATGATCGACAAGATCACGACAGTCCGCCGGGCGAACCTCGGCGCACAGATTGGCCGCGTGCCCACCACCGTCATGGCCAACATCGAACGGTCACTCATGGTGTTCCTCGGCCTCGCCTCCTGAGCAAACATCGCCGAGCTGGAGGGCGGCGAGCACCGCAACGCCGCCACCGCGGGCGTTTCGCCCATCGTCTAGCGCAGTGGTCAGACGGCCCGCGATGTCCTCACGCGCCCGTGAGACAGTCTGGGCACTGGGCTGCATGCCTTCTAACGCGAAGGACCCCATCACTTCCCGGCGACCTTCTTCAGTGCCCATATCCATTACAACCCTCTTTCCCCGCGTCACTGTGCCGCTAAGCGGACGCGCTTCTCCTTACGAGGGCCGTGCTCCCGCTGATCGCCTTGAGGTCGCCGAGCCGCCGGACCGCTGTCACCACGATCAACATCAGCACGAAGCTCCAGATGATCCGGTGCGCCAACGCCGAACAGCAGCCCCGATCTCACACGTCATACTGGCGTAGGCCGTCCAGCGCATCCTGCAAGTCGGCAGGGTAAGGACTGATGATCTCGACCCGTCGCCCATCGGCTGGATGGACGAATGCCAGGGACTTGGCATGCAGCCATTGACGTTCCAGCCCAAGCTTTTTTGCCAGCGTCGGATCGGCGCCATAGGTCAAGTCGCCGCAGCATGGGTGATGCAAGGCGGCGAAGTGAACCCGGATCTGGTGGGTGCGACCGGTCTCAAGCTCGATATCGAGGAGGCTGGCGGCCTGGTGCGCCTCCAACGTGTCGTAATGGGTCACGCTGGATCTGCCGCCTTCGACGACGGCGAACTTCCAGTCGTGCCCCCGGTGGCGACCGATCGGCGCATCGATGGTTCCGCTGGACGGGTCCGGGTGGCCCTGGACGAGTGCGTGGTACCGCTTCTCGACGGTGCGCTGCTTGAATGCCCGCTTGAGCACGGTGTAGGCCCGCTCGGACAATGCCACCACCATCACCCCGGACGTGCCGACATCCAGCCGGTGCACGATGCCTTGGCGCTCGTGGATTCCCGACGTGCTGATCCGGAAGCCGGCCGCCGCCAGCCCGCCCAGCACCGTCGGACCGTGCCAGCCCACTGTCGCGTGCGCTGCCACCCCGGGCGGTTTGTCGACTGCGACGATGTCATCGTCTGAGTACAGGATCGACATGCCGTCGATGTCGACCGGAGTGTTCTCCACCGGAGCGCGCGCTTCCGGCAGCCGCACCTCCAGCCAAGCCCCCGCAATGAGCTTGTCGGATTTGCCCGCGCGTGCGCCGTCGAGTTCGACGGCGCCGTCCTCGGCCAGTGCTGCGACCACGGTGCGCGACAACCCGAGCAGCCGGGCCAGGCCGGCATCGACCCGCAGGCCCGCCAATCCTTCCGGAACCGGCATGGAACGTGTGGTCATCGGGCCCCCGATTCGCCGTCCGGCTCGCGCCTCCCGACGGCATCCGATTCGCCGTCCGGCTCGCGCCTCCCGACGGTGTCAAAGTCGAAACCGAACAGCGACAGCGCAACCAGCAGGATCGCCCCGCCAACCACCGACGGGTCCGCCACGTTGAACACCGGCCACCAACCAATGGACAAAAAGTCCACGACGTGACCGCGCAGCGGGCCGGGCGAGCGGAAAAACCGATCCACCAGGTTGCCCATCGCGCCGCCGAGAATCATGCCGAGGCCGACCGCCCACCATGGGGATACCAGCCGGCGACCCATCCAGATGATGCCGAAGACGACACACGTCGCGACCAGTGTGAGCACCCACGTGTATCCGGTGGCCATCGAGAAAGCCGCACCCGAATTGCGAACCAATGTCCAGGTCACGGTGTCGCCGATGATCGACACCGGCTGACCAGGGGTCAGAAGCTTGACCGCGAGCACTTTGGTGACGATGTCCAGGACCAGCATCACCCCCGCCACGGTGAGCAGAAGACGTAGCCGGCGCCGGGGCGCACGTTGCTGTGGCCGCGCACCACCGTCGGCGGCCGCCGGGTCGACCGGGCTCGATGATTCATCAGTCACGCCCCCATCATCTCAAAGCTCGGGTGAGGAACAATTCCACCCATGCACCGCCTCGTCGTCATAGCCACCGGTGGGACAATTTCGACCAACGCGGACCGCAATGCCGTGTTGCGCCCCGCCTTGTCCGGAGCGGACCTCACCGAAGGGCTGAACGTCGAGGTCATCGATGCGATGTCGGTCGACAGCTCCCAGCTGACGCCGGCGGACTGGGACGTGATCGGCTCGGCGGTCCGAAGCGCTTCCCTCACACAGGGAACGGGTGGCATCGTCATCACCCACGGCACCGACACCATGGAAGAGACCGCGCTGTGGCTCGAGCTCACCTACCGGGGTGAGGCGCCGGTGGTCCTTACCGGTGCCCTGCGCAGCGCCGACAGCCCCGATGCCGACGGGCCTGGCAACCTACGCGACGCCCTGGTCGTCGCCGACAGCCCCGGGGCCCGCGGCCTCGGTGTAGCGGTGAGCTTTGCCGGAGCGGTATTCGAGCCAATCGGTCTGCACAAGGTGGCCGCCGGCAACTTGCAGACCTTCGCGGGACGCACGTTGGGTTCGGTCGGCGGAAATGGTTTTGCCCAGGTCCGAAGCCTGAAGGACCGTCCGTTCCTCGGCGACTTGGCAGCTGTCGACGCACCGCGGGTGGATATCGTCGTCGCCTACCCCGGGGCCGATACCGTCGCCCTGGACGCCTGTGTGGGCGCCGGTGCCCGCGGCATAGTGCTGGAATCGCTGGGGGCCGGCAACGTCGGGGCGCCGCTCATCGACGCTGTACGGCGACACTGCAGCGACGGCGTGGCGGTCGCGGTGTCTACGCGCGTCCTGGGCGCGCATGTCAGCACGGACTACGGGCCGGGACGCGCCCTGGCGGACGCGGGCGCCTTCGTGGTTCCGCGGCTGCGGCCGCCACAGGCGCGCGTGCTGCTGATGGCCGCGCTGGCAGCCGGATCATCGGTTCGGGACGTCTTCCAGC
>CAXMSM010000002.1:0-3834 GCA_964195655.1 uncultured Gammaproteobacteria bacterium
CTGACGCCGATGTAGCGTTTAATATATCGGCGCGATACAGTTGCGCGAGGTGTCGAGCCGTCGTAGCGATGGCCAGATTGCTCGAGGAGGTGGCCCGGATGCTGGAACTGGCTGTTCTGGGTCTACTACTCGAATCGCCCATGCACGGCTACGAGCTGCGGAAACGGCTGACGGGTCTGCTCGGCGCATTCCGCGCTTTCTCGTATGGGTCGCTCTATCCGGCATTGCGGCGCATGCAGGCTGACAGTCTGATCGTCGAGGATGCCGCCCCGGAGGGCACCGTCAAAGTCCGTCGCGCCCGCCGCGTCTACCAACTCACCGACGCCGGAAAGCAGCGCTTCACCGAATTGGTGGCTGACACGGGGCCACAGAACTTCTCCGACGACGGCTTCGGAGTTCACCTGGCGTTCTTCAATCGCACGCCCGCCGAGGCGCGGATGAGGATCCTCGAAGGGCGCCGTCGTCAGGTGGAGGAACGCCGAGAAAGCCTGCGCGAGGCAGTCGCGCGGGCCAGCAACTCATTCGACCGGTACACCCGTCAGCTTCACCAGCTCGGGCTGGAGTCCAGCGAGCGGGAAGTCAAATGGCTCAACGAGTTGATCGCCGCAGAACAGTCGGCGCAGGAACGCGCGGATCAAACGTGAACACATCAACCAATGCATCAGCGGGTAGCACCGGCAGAACTTCCGAAACAGCAATCGGAGTAGGACAAGAGGAGAGAACGTCATGATCGCAAGCAATGACGTCCGGGTCGCGCTCGTCGGCGTGGGCAACTGCGCGGCCTCGCTCGTGCAGGGCGTGCAGTACTACAAGGATGCAGACGAGAACGCCACCGTTCCCGGCCTGATGCACGTCAAGCTCGGTCGGTACCACGTACGCGACGTGAAGTTCGTCGCCGCGTTCGACGTGGACGCCAAGAAGGTCGGCTTCGACCTTTCCGAGGCCATCTTCGCCTCGGAGAACAACACCATCAAGATCGCCGACGTCCCACCGACCGACGTCGTCGTGCAGCGCGGGCCAACGCTGGACGGCATCGGCAAGTACTACGCCGAGACCATCGAGATTTCCGACGTCGAACCGGCCGACGTCGTCAAGGCACTCAAAGACGCCGAGGTCGACGTACTCGTTTCCTACCTACCGGTCGGTTCCGAAGAGGCCGACAAGTTCTATGCCCAGTGCGCCATCGACGCCGGTGTGGCGTTCGTCAACGCACTGCCAGTCTTCATCGCCTCAGACCCGGTATGGGCCAAGAAGTTCGAAGACGCTGGCGTGCCGATCGTCGGCGACGACATCAAGAGCCAGGTCGGTGCCACCATCACCCACCGCGTGATGGCCAAGCTGTTCGAGGATCGCGGCGTGCAGCTGGACCGCACCATGCAGCTCAACGTCGGTGGCAACATGGACTTCCTCAACATGCTCGAGCGTTCGCGCCTGGAGTCCAAGAAGATCTCCAAGACCCAGGCTGTCACCTCCAATCTGCAGCGTGAGTTCAATACCAAGGACGTGCACATCGGCCCGTCGGATCACGTCGGCTGGCTTGACGATCGCAAGTGGGCCTATGTCCGGCTGGAGGGCCGCGCCTTCGGTGACGTGCCACTGAACCTGGAGTACAAGCTTGAGGTGTGGGACTCCCCCAACTCGGCCGGCGTCATCATCGACGCGGTCCGTACCGCGAAGATCGCCAAGGACCGCGGCATCGGCGGGCCCGTCGTCGCCGCCTCGGCATACCTGATGAAGAGCCCGCCCAAGCAGCTGGCTGACGATGTCGCCCGCACCCAACTCGAGGATTTCATCGAAGGCTGACCCCGCATTGGCACCGCCAAACAGGTTAGACTGTCGAATTATGGTGGATCCGGAACCGCAGGTCAGCGAACTGGCGGGCGAACTGCAGCGCGTGCTCTCCAGGGTGCTGTCCGTACTCCGCCACACCGGCCGGACCTCCACCTCTGGAGACCTCACGCTTGCCCAGCTCTCCATTCTGCTCACCCTGCTCGATCAGGGGCCGATTCGGATGACCGACCTGGCCGCTCGCGAGCGGGTCCGCACACCCACCACCACGGTGGCGATCCGCAGGCTCGAGAAGCTGGGTCTGGTCGAGCGCTCCCGCGATTCGTCGGATCTGAGGGCAGTTTTGGTGGACATCACCCCCGAGGGACATGCCCAGCACCGAGAAGCGCTGGCTTCCAGGCAAGCTCACCTCGCCGCACTGCTCAGCAATCTCAGCGCGGACGAACTCGACGCGCTGGCCAAGGGCCTCGCCCCGCTTGAGCGGATCGCCGAGTAGCTCGTCAGCCCAGCCAGTCCAACACTGCCGCCGCAGTCCACGACTGCTGCATGCTGCCCAGCGGTTCCCCGGTGAACGGCTCGTAGTACTCCGCGAAGGTTCCGTCGCTGGCCTGGCGCAGGCCCTCCCGCCGCAGGATCGCCGAGCGCTCGGCCCAGCCGCGCCGGGCGAAACACCATGAGAACAACCAAGTCATCACCGGCCATACCGGTCCGCGCCAGTACTCGCGGGGGCGGAAGTCGCGTGACACCGGTGACGTCGACGGGATGAGCGTGTAGGCGAGGTCGGGGTGGCTGCAGAACCGCGGGCCCTCCAGTAGCCGCAGCAGCGCCCGCTCCTTGTCGTGCGGCAGACCGCCGCATAGCAGAGGCGCGAACTGCGCCACCGTCTCGGTGGCGATCCACTTGCCCGCACGAACGTCGTAATCCCTTGCTGCACCTGTTCGTTCGTCCGTTGTCGAGACGACACCCGTCCGGAACCGCTGAGCCCACGAGTAGAGGTCCCGCACGTCGGCGTGGGGTCGCTTGTGGTCTTCACCGATCTCAGCCAGCACCTGGCAGGCCACCGAGAGAATGGCGGAGACGAAAACGTCCTCCACGGCGAAGCTCACTGCCTTCGGCAACAGCTTGTCGTCGTACCGGGCCGCCTTCATCTCCTCGACCAGCCACAGGTAGCGGTCGTACTCCAGGTCGCTGGGGCGCTGACTGGCATCGGTGTTGATCTTGTTGTCCTCGCGCTGATACTCCGGCACCGCGCCGGGAATCACGTTGGCGTATGCGCTGTCCCAGCGCGGGGAGTTGTCCATTCCCGACTCCCAGCCGTGGTACACGGTTACCCGGCCGTTGTCATTCTGGTCTCGGCAGTCGGCCAGCCAGCGATGCCATTGCACCAGGGCGTCCCAGCGTCGGTCGAGAAACAACTCGGCGACCGCGCGGACCGAACGGCCGCGGGTGCGGGCGCGGTCGAGGATGCGCTGGACCGCGATGGCGTGCACAGGTGGCTGCATGATCCCCGACGTGTGGCGGGTGCGCGGTGCGTCGGCCGAAAGCTCCGAGCAGGCCCAGCGCGCCGGGCCGGGGAAATACCCGTCGGCACCGTTGGCGAAGACGATGTGGGGGATCATGCCATTGCTCCACTGTGCCGACAGCAGTGTGTCGAGCTCGACGATGGCCCTCTCCACCGACAGCGGAGCGAGCCCGATCGCCACAAAGGCGGCATCCCAGCTCCACATGTGGGGATACAACAAGGGCGCCGCGGTGGTCATCGCACCGAGGTCGTTTCCGCGCAGTAGGTACGCGGCGCGCGCCGCCAGTTGGGTAGGCGCGAAGCTGGGGTCGTGAGGCATCGCCTCCATGATGCGACTTCTGCGGCCGCCGTGCAGTGTCGGTAGGGTTCCGATGTGCCAACAGCGATGATCACCGGGGCCGCCGGCGGCCTTGGAGCTGCTCTCGCCGATGCACTGGCCCCGACCCACACGCTGCTGCTGGCCGGTCGTCCTTCGCCGCGGCTCGACGCCGTCGCCGAACGATTTGGCGCCACCACCTGGCCCT
>CAXMSM010000003.1:0-9691 GCA_964195655.1 uncultured Gammaproteobacteria bacterium
ACGTTGACCACCAGCGAAAGCAGGTTCTTTGCCGCATTCATCCGCTGCATCTCCTCGGGCAGCAGCGCACCCATGGCCGCGATCAGCATGATGCCCTGTGCCGCTGTGAAGTATCCGCCGTACACACCGATGGCGAACGTAGCGGCCACCAGCGCCGTCATCCGGCCCACTGACACATGATCGACCGACCGGCCCGAGGCCTCGGCTCGCGTGCGCGCCCAGACCTGAATCCGCGGGCCGACCACCACCAGCACCAGCGCGAAGACCAGCAGTCCGGGCACAACCTGGATGAACACCTTTTCCGGCAGATGCAGCAGCAGCCAGGCACCCAGACCCGCCCCGACGAACGACGCCGGGATCTGCCACCGCAACCGGTCCCACTGACCTCGCAGCTCGCGACGATAGCCCCAGGTACCCGACGCGCTGCCTGCCACCAACCCGACGGCGTTGGACATGGTGGCTGTCACCGGCGGATAACCCAGCGCCACCAGTGTCGGGAACGTGACCAGCGTGCCGGACCCGACGACGGCGTTGATTGCGCCGGCTCCCACACCTGCCAGCGCAATCACGATCATGTCGACGACGGGCACTGGGACAACTTATCGGAGCGGATCCGGCGCGTTTTGCGACGCCTGCGGTTGGCTGCCGCGCCGGATTCACCGGGTTCGGGAGCGGGCGCCCCTCTTCTCCCGGACCCTGACGTTGATCCTGATCGGGCTGCCCTCGAAACCGAACGTCTCCCGCAGCTTGCGCTCCAGGAAGCGCCGATACCCAGCCTCCAGGAAACCGCTGGTGAACAGCACGAAGGTCGGTGGACGGGCGGTGGCCTGGGTGGCGAACAGAATTCGCGGCTGCTTGCCGCCGCGGACCGGCGGGGGCGTCGCGGCCACGATCTCCTTGAAGAAGGTGTTGAGTCGTCCGGTCGACACCCGGGCGTCCCACGACGCCAGCGCGGATTCCAGGGCGGGCACCAGCTTCTGCACCGCGCGGCCCGTTTTGGCCGAGATGTTCACCCTCGACGCCCACTGCAGCTGCGCCAGCTGCAGGTCGATTTCACGGTCCAACAGGAAGCGGCGGTCCTCATCGACCAGATCCCACTTGTTGAACGCCAGCACCAATGCCCGACCGGCCTCGGTGACCATCGACAGCACCCGCTGGTCCTGCTCGGTCAACGGTTGCGAGGCATCGATGAGCACGATCACCACCTCGGCGGAGTCGATCGCGCCGTGGGTGCGCACTGAGGCATAGAACTCGTGCCCGCTGGCCTGCCCGACCTTGCGTCGCAGCCCCGCAGTGTCGACGAATCGCCAGAGTTTGCCGTCCATTTCGATCAGCGAGTCGACCGGGTCGACGGTGGTTCCAGCAACGTCGTGCACCACTGATCGCTGATCGCCGGACAGCCGGTTGAGCAGCGAGGACTTGCCGACGTTGGGCTTGCCCACCAGTGCCACCCGCCGGGGTCCACCGCTACCGCCGCCGATCTCTGAGACCGTCGGCATCGCCTCGATGACGACGTCGAGCAGGTCTGCAACGCCGCGACCGTGTATCGCACTGACCGAGTGGGGCTCCCCCAGCCCGAGCGACCACAAGGCGGCAGCATCAGCTTCGCCGCGTTCGGTGTCAACCTTGTTGGCCGCCAGGAACACCGGCTTTCCGGAGCGTTGCAGCAGTTTGGCAGCGGCTTCGTCGGCTGTGGTGGCCCCAACGACGGAGTCCACGACGAAAATGATGGCGTCAGCGGTGCGCATCGCCACAGACGCCTGATCCGCAACGAGTTGCTGGAGACCCTTCGCGTCGGGCTCCCAGCCGCCGGTATCTTGCACGACGAACCGTTGGCCCGACCACAGCGCGTCGTAGGACACCCGGTCACGAGTGACCCCGGGGACATCCTGAACCACCGCTTCGCGTCGGCCCAGAATTCGGTTCACCAGCGTGGACTTACCGACGTTAGGCCGACCGACGACAGCCACCACGGGCGGCGGGGATGCCGCCTCCTCGATAGCGTCGGCGACCTCCTCGGCCCCCAATTCCCAGTCACCTTCGTCGACCCAGGTGCCGTCCGAATCATCGCTCACTGGTGCACCTTGGCTTTCTGCTCGACAAGTTCCGCCAGATGAGCGGTCACCTCGGACTGATTCATCTCACTGGTGTCGACGACGATCGCGTCCTCGGCCGCCCGAAGTGGCGACACCGCACGTGTGGAGTCCAGATGGTCCCGGCGCTTCACGTCGGCGAGCACCCGTTCGTAATCGTCGGCCAACCCAGCAGCGAGATTCTGATTGTTTCGGCGCCGCGCCCGCTCCTCGGCCGACGCCGTCAGGAAGATTTTCACACCGGCATCGGGCAGCACGACGGTGCCGATGTCGCGTCCCTCGACCACCACGTTTCCCGGCCCCTGAGCTAACGCGCGTTGCAGAACGACCAGGCGGGTCCGCACTGCTGGCACCGCCGACACCTTCGACACCGCCTGCGTCACGGCATCTCCGCGGATCTCGGCCGACACGTCCTCGCCGGCCAGGTAGGAGCGGTCCTCGCCCGGATCGTGGCCGACAGCTAACTCGATGCTGTCGGCTATCCCGGCGATGGCCGCAACGTCGCCGAGATCGATGCCGCTGCGCAGCACGCTGAGCGTGACAATGCGGTACATCGCACCGGTATCCAGATACTTGGCACTCAAAGAACTCGCTAAACCCCTTGCCACCGAGGACTTTCCGGTGCCTGCCGGACCATCGATCGTCACGACCAGTGTGCGGCTCACAGGCCTACCGCCTTGTACAGTTCGCCGATCTCCTTCTGAGTCAGCACCCGGATACTGCCCGGCCGCTGATCCCCGAGCGAGACCGCGCCGATATCGGTGCGGACCAGTTCCTGTACGGGGTAACCAACTTCGGCCAGAAGCCGGCGCACGATGCGCTTGCGGCCTTCGTGCAGAGTCACCCGCACCATTGACTTACCGGGCACCGCATCCACCACCGCGAAATCGTCGACACGCACCGGTCCATCGTCTAATTCGATCCCATCACGCAGCTTACGGCCCACGGTGCGAGGCGGCGTACCGGCGACGGTTGCGACGTAAGTCTTGGGCACTTCGAACGACGGGTGCATCAACCGGTGCGCGAGCTCACCTTCGTTGGTCAGCAGCAGCAGACCTTCGGTATCGGCGTCCAGTCGTCCGACATGGAAGAGCTTCTTGTTACCGCGAACACGGTGCTCGACCAGGTCACCGACACACGGGCGGCCACGGTCGTCGGACATCGTGGAGTGCATACCCAGGGGTTTGTTGATCGCTAGGTGTACCAGCGTGTCGTCGACGGTGATCCTGACGCCGTCGACCCGGATCACTGATGCACTCGGATCCGCCCGGGTGCCCATCTCGGTGACCACCGCACCGTCCACCTCGACGCGGCCGTCACGAATCATTTTCTCGGCGACGCGGCGGGATGCAATTCCCGCCTGCGACAACACTTTTTGGAGACGAACACCATCGGCGTCGGCCATTCTCACTCCCGGTCTACGTCGAAGGATGCCGCCGCCGCGGGGGTGGGAGCGCCGTTGAGCTTGATGAAACGTGGCTCTTCACCGAGGGTTTCGCTGAGATCGTCGATCACGTCGATGTCGGGCAGCAGCGGCGCGATGTCTGGGAGGTCGGTCAACGATGTCAGGCCGAGCCGTTCCAGGAACAACTCCGTGGTCGCGAAGGCGGCCGCTCCCGAGTCGGTGTCAGTTCCGGCTTCGGTGATCAGGCCGCGGGCCAGCAGCGTGCGCATCACTGCGTCGACGTTGACACCTCGTACCGCGCTGACCCGTGACCTGGTTACAGGTTGCCGATAGGAGACGACGGCCAGTGTCTCCAAAGCGGCCCGGGTGAGCTTCGAGCGCACGCCGTCGAGCAACAACTTCTCCACATAGGGGGCGAACTTCGCGCGCGTGTACATCCGCCAACCTCCGCCGGCTTCGCGCAGGTCGATGCCGCTATCGCGAGCGGCGAGTTCGTCGGCCATCGAGTGCAGTGTCTCGGCCACCCGCGACGCAGGCTGAGCCGTTGTAGCGGCCAGCGCATCGGTGGTGACCGGTGTGTCGACCACGAGCAGCAGTGCCTCGAGCACGGACACCAGTTCAGCACCGTCTAGTTCAGCACTGTCTAGTTCAGCATCGTCTAGCTCGGGCTCAGGGGGGTCGGAGCCGATCGAGTTGTCCACCGAGTCGTCTGAAATCTCGTTAGCCATCTGTCTTTATCTATTCCGCGTTAGCGGTCGCCAATGGTTGGTCACTAGGTTGCTCGCCGGTCCACGAAATCTGGAGCACACCAAGCGGTTCTGATTGGTCGAATGCTACCGCCCTGGCTCGGTACAGTTCGAGCAGCGCCAGGAACCGTCCGACGATCTCCATCGGCAGCCGGCAGTCAGCAATGAGGTCAGAGAACGAGGCCCACTCGCCGACACCACGACCCTCGAGCAACGACATCAGGTTGGCTGCCTGTTCGGGTACCGACACCGACACTTCGTGCAAATGGTCGGTACCCACCGTCGGCACCGGCCGCGGCGTGAAAACCGCGGCCGCGATCTGCGCGAAGCGTTCGGCGTCCACCCCGAGCATCACCTCGGGCAGCAGATCCTCGTAGCGGTCCTCCAGTGCCACCGCCCTGGGGTAGCTTCGCAGCGCCGCGGCCTCCAGTTCGGCGAACATCCCGGCGACGCGCTTGAACGCCCGATACTGCAGCAACCGGGCGAACAACAGGTCACGCACCTCGAGCAACGCCAGGTCTTCTTCGTCGTGGACCTCACCTGCGGGCAGCAGCCGCGCGGCCTTGAGGTCCAGCAGCGTCGCCGCGACCACCAGGAAGGACGTCGTCTCATCGAGCCCGAGTTGGGGCCCTATCGCCTTCGTATAGGCGATGAATTCATCGGTGACCTGGTGTAGCGCCACCTCGGTGACGTCGAGCCGATGGCCGAATATCAGCTGCAGCAACAGGTCGAACGGGCCCTCGAAATTGCTCAGTCGGACCTGAAAGCCGGCCTGAGTGGCCCCTGATTCATCGGCCTCGCGGCTGGACGGCGTCGCACTCACGCGCCGAACCGGTCGATGACCTCACGCGCCAACGCCCGATACGCTTCGGCACCAGTGGATTTCGGCGCCCAGGTGGTGATGGGTTCGCCGGCCACGCTGGTCTCCGGGAACCGCACGGTACGGGCGATGACTGTATCGAACACTAGATCGCCGAACCGCTCCACGACGCGGGCCATCACCTCGCGGGAGTTCACGGTGCGGGAGTCGAATCGGGTGACCAGGATTCCGCTGATGGACAGCTTCGGGTTCAGTCGCTCATGCACCTTCTCGACCGTGTCGGTCAGCAGCGCCAGACCGCGCAGCGAGAAGTATTCGCACTCGGTTGGGATGATCACACCGTCGGCACAGGCCAACCCATTTACGGTTAGCAGCCCCAGCGACGGCTGACAGTCGATCAGCACGTAGTCGTAGCGATCCAGCACCGGGTACAGCGCCCGGGCCAGTGATTGTTCACGGCCGACTTCGTTGACCAGTTGGATCTCGGCGGCCGACAAGTCGATGTTGCTTGGCACCAGGTCCAGGCCCGGAACCCGGGTGCTCAGCAGCACCTGGTCGATGGACACCCGGGGCTCGACCAACAGATTGTGCACCGTGTTGTCGAGTTCGTAGTGCGGCACGCCAAGCCCCGCCGACAACGCGCCCTGCGGATCGAGGTCCACCAACAGCACTCGTCGCCCGTATTCGGCGAGGCTGGCCCCTAGGTTGATGGTCGAGGTTGTCTTCCCGACGCCGCCCTTCTGGTTACACATCGCCACGACCTTGGCCGGACCGTGACTGCTTCGGGGCCGAGGCTCCGGGATCGGCCGCGGCAGCCGGCCCGTCAAACCGGGAGTCTGCTCGGCGCTGCCGGTGTCGTCAGTCATGCCAGACCTTGACTGGTCAGGCAACCCACAGGCTTGGCGGACATCCGGGCAAGTTTAACGGGCGGTGTCGGGCTGATGAGACAGACCCGCAGGCAATATCGCAGGCGGACTGTGCCGAGTGTGCGGTGAGTGCGAGAAATCTGCTGAAAATTCGCCCTGGACGCACACTCGACGAGGCGGACCACCGGTATCTAAGCTGGCGTCATGAGCCTCAAACAGCGGTTGCCCTTCCTGCGGATGTCGACGTGGCGTCTTGCTCTCGGTATGCCGGCGTTCCTGCGCACCGGTCAGATCGGCGACGGGCGGGAGGCTGCCTGCGCTGAATACGTCGAGACCAACGCGCGCCGCGGTGACATCGACGATGTTCTCGCTGCCATAGACAAGTTCGCCTACGAGAAGTCGCTGCTGGTCAACGTCGGTGATGAGAAGGGACTGCTGCTCGACACGGCGGTCCGCCGCGCGGCGCCAAACCTGGCGCTGGAACTCGGTACTTACTGCGGCTACAGCGCGTTGCGGATCGCACGTGCGGCGCCCGCCGCGCGCGTCTGCTCGATCGAATTTTCCGCCGCCAACGCCGAAGTGGCACGACGCATCTGGGCGCACGCCGGCGTCGCCGACCGCATCACCTGCCTGGTCGGCACCCTCGGCGACGGCGGGCACACGCTCGACACCCTGGCCAGCGAGCACGGGTTCCAAGCCGCGAGCCTCGATCTGTTGTTCATCGACCACGACAAGCGTGCATACCTGTCGGATCTGCAGAGCGTTCTCGACCGTGAATGGCTACATCGCGGATCGATCGTGGTCGCCGACAACGTACGGGTGCCTGGCGCGCCGAAGTACCGCGCCTACATGCGTGAACACCAGGGCAGCAGGTGGAACACCATCGAGCACAAGACCCACGTCGAGTACCAGTCCCTGCTGCCGGACCTGTTGCTCGAGTCGGAGTACCTCGGCTGAGCTACACCCGTCGGTCGACTACCGCGCCCGCGGATGCGCGCCCGACCACACTTCCCGCAGTGCATTCACGGTGACCAAAGTGTAGATCTGCGTCGTAGTCACCGACGCGTGTCCGAGCAGTTCCTGCACCACCCGGACGTCAGCGCCGCCGTCGAGCAGATGGGTGGCGAATGAGTGCCGCAGAACGTGCGGGGACACCGTCGCAGTGACGCCTGCGCGCTGGGCGGCGTCCTGTAGCACCTGCCACGCGCTCTGCCGGGACAATCGCCCGCCGCGCGCGTTGAGGAAGATTGCGGGTGTACCCCGGCCGCGCCTGGCCAGGTCTGGGCGCCCGCGCACAAAGTAGGTGTCGAGCGCGCTGACGGCCGGGCGACCGATCGGAATGAGCCGCTGCTTACCGCCCTTACCGCGCAGCAGCACCGAGCGGGCATGGGTATCGACGTCGTCGAGATCCAATCCGACGGCCTCGGAAATCCTGGCGCCCGTCGAGTACAGGAGCTCCAGCAGTGCGCGGTTGCGCAGCGTCAACGGCCCGTCAGCCTCGCTGTCGCCGCCCGCGCCATCAAGCAGCGCCATCACCTCGTCGATGGTCAGGCTCTTGGGCAGTCGGCGACTGGGTGTTGGCGGTTTCACCTCGCGGGCGACGTCGATGGCGGCGATGCCCTCCGCGGTCGCGAATCGATGCAGGCCTCGCACTGCGATCAGCGCCCTGGCGGCCGAGACCGCCGACAACGGCACCACCCCGTTGTCGGGGTCACCGCGGCGCAGGGCAACGAGGAACTCGCTGACGTCGATCTCGGCCACACTGCCCAGATTGTCGAGCCCGCGTGAACTCAGGTGTTCGGCGTAGCGCCTCAGATCGCGGCGGTAGGAGCTCAGCGTGTTGGCCGCCACGCCGCGCTCGATGGCCAGGTGATCGAGGTAGCCCTGAAACTGGTCGTCAAGCGCGGTCCCGGACAGTGACGTGTGGTTCACGGGCGCCCCTTCCGGCGCGCAAACGCCGCCGGACGGTCGACCCAGGGCGCGTCAACGGCACGCAGCGCGTCGACATCCGGCATCGCGTGCGCCGCCAGAATTCCGGCGACCGATATGGAGTTGACGATCTCGCCGGAGTAGACGTTGGCGACGGCGTCGTCGAGAGCGAGGCGATGCACGGTCAAATCGGCTTCTTCGTCGTGCGGCTCGGGACGGGGGACGTCGCTCAATCCGGTCGCCAGGAATACCCGCACGCTTTCGTCGCTGAACCCCGGCGCGGTGTCCAGGTCTACCAAGGTGCGCCATGTCTGGGCGGCCAGGCCCGCCTCTTCGGCGAGCTCACGGGCAGCAGACACCTGCGGCGCCTCCCCGCCGAGGTCGAGCAAGCCAGCGGGCAGTTCCCACAGCCTTCTGCCGAATGCGTGTCGGTACTGGAAGATGAGCACGATGCGACCTTCGTCGTCTATCGCGACGACGGCCACCGCACCGTAGTGCTCGACGGTCTCCCGGCGCGCAGTCCCCCCGCCGGGCATGCGCACATCATCGGCGCGAATCGCAAATATCTTTCCCACGTACGGGGTTTCTGACGCGGCTACGGAGAACTCGTGACCTGAGTCGCCGTCAGCCACGGGCCGAGGTGTCCTCGCGGGCGTATTCGGCGCCGTTGTCCTTGCGTTCAGCGGCCGTGCGTTCGTTGGCCGTGTGCTCGGCGTGCTCGGCGCGTTCTGGGATTTCTGGCATTTCTACGGGCAACCGCTCCTCGTTCTTGTAATCCAGCGATGCACCGATGAACGCCGCGAAAACCGGGTGTGGCCGAGTGGGGCGACTCTTGAGCTCCGGGTGTGCCTGGGTGCCGACCAGGAACGGATGCACCTCAGCGGGATACTCGACGAACTCGACGAGGTGTCCGTCCGGTGAGGTGCCTGAGAACCGCAGTCCGCTTTCGGCGATGCGGTCCCGGTAGGAGTTGTTGACCTCGTAGCGGTGCCGGTGACGCTCGGACACTTCGGTGGCTCCATATGCCTGCGCCACAAGCGATCCTGGTTCAAGCACAGCCGGGTACGCGCCCAGTCGCATCGTGCCGCCAAGGTCGGCTTCACCGGCGACCACATCACGCTGGTCGGCCATCGTAGAGATCACCGGATCTGACGTCGCCGGGTCGAACTCTGCCGAGTTGGCCTCGGTGAGACCCACCGATCGGGCGGCCTCGATCACGATGCACTGCAGACCTAGACATAGGCCGAACACCGGGAGACCGCGCCTGCGCGCGTACCGGATGGCCCCGATCTTGCCGTCGATGCCGCGGATACCGAAGCCCCCGGGGATGAGGACACCGTGGATGTCGGCCAACGCCGCCGCAGCACCGCTGTCGGTTTCGCAGTCGTCAGAGGCCACCCAGCGCATCTCCACCCTGGTGTGATGGGCGAAGCCGCCGGCCCGCAGCGCCTCAGCTACCGACAGATAGGCATCGGAAAGGTCGATGTACTTGCCCACCAGCGCGATTCGGACCGTCTCCCGCGGCTCGTGCACGCGGTGCAGCAGGTCATTCCACTGCGTCCAGTCCACGTCGCGGAAGGACAGGCTCAGCCGCCTGACCACATAAGCGTCGAGCTCCTCACGGTGCAGCACCTTGGGGATGTCATAGATGGACGGGGCATCCGGAGTGGAGATGACGCCGTCGATATCGACGTCACACATCAGCGCAATCTTGATCTTCAGCGGTTCAGGAACATCGCGATCGCAGCGCAGGATCAACGCATCCGGTGTGATGCCGATGCTGCGCAGCGCAGCTACCGAGTGCTGCGTCGGCTTCGTCTTGAGCTCACCCG
>CAXMSM010000004.1:0-6507 GCA_964195655.1 uncultured Gammaproteobacteria bacterium
TGCTGCGATCGCGGTCGCCACCACCCGCGCGGCATCCACCCAGCTGTTGAGCGCATCCCGCAAATCCCGAGCCAGCGGATCCGAGATGGTGCCCGCGACCTGGTCCGCACTGAGGTTCAGTGCGTCCACTGCCGGACCCTCGCTGCGCTCGATGTCGCTGGGATTGGAATTGAAGGCGTCGACGTAGGTATTAACCGCGCCGATGGCATCCGCGCTACTTGAACTCATGACCTCGCATGAGGCCTGAACAGCCTCGGTGGTCAACGATTCCTGGCGTTCGGACTCACGTGCGCTCGAGCTCGCCACGGATTCCTCGATCGACGCCGACACCGACGCCCGGTACAGGGGCGCCTCCCCCGTGGCCACCGCGACTTCGCCGTCGGTGACGTTGGTGCAGCCCACGACGATCATGGCCAGAGCGGCCGACGTGCCGGTGACAAAAGCCGCGCCCTGCACGCGGGGCGCGCCCAGCCAACCCATCAGCACTGGGCAGACGTTACCGGTTCACCCGACTATTCACACTCCGGTTGAGGCTGTCGATCGGCCTTTCCCCGCACTGGCCCCACCCGGCAGCGCAGATGGGGCAGGATAAGACCAGAGATGTAGCCCACCGCGCATGTGAGGAGCGCACACCTTTACACCGCCTAACAAGGAGCGGAAGTTGACCACCGAGTTCGTGCGCCAGGATCTGGCCCAAAACTCCAGCAGTACAGCCGGACCCGACCGAGTTCGCGTCATTCGAGAGGGTGTCGCGTCTTATCTACCGGATATCGATTCGGAAGAGACCAGCGAGTGGCTCGAGTCTTTCGACGACCTGTTGGCACGGTCCGGTCCCGCCCGTGCCCGCTACCTGATGTTGCGGTTGCTGGAACGCGCAGGTGAACAGCGAGTCGCGATTCCGGCGCTGACATCGACCGATTATGTGAACACGATCCCGACCGAGCTGGAGCCGTGGTTCCCGGGCGACGAGGACGTGGAGCGCCGCTACCGGGCCTGGATTCGATGGAATGCCGCGATCATGGTGCACCGCGCGCAACGGCCCGGAGTCGGTGTCGGTGGCCATATTTCTACCTACGCCTCCTCTGCCGCCCTCTACGAGATCGGGTTCAACCATTTCTTCCGCGGCAAGTCCCACCCCGGCGGCGGGGATCAGGTCTTCATTCAGGGGCATGCGTCGCCGGGCATCTACGCCCGTGCGTTCCTGGAAGGCCGTCTCAGTGCTGATCAGCTCGACGGCTTCCGCCAGGAGCACAGCCACCCAGGCGGCGGCATCCCGTCTTACCCGCACCCGCGGCTGATGCCCGACTTCTGGGAGTTCCCCACGGTGTCGATGGGTCTGGGCCCAATGAACGCCATCTATCAGGCCCGGTTCAACCACTACCTGCACGACCGCGGCATCAAGGACACCGCCAACCAGCACGTGTGGGCCTTCCTGGGCGATGGCGAAATGGACGAGCCGGAAAGCCGCGGACTGACCCACGTCGCCGCACTCGAGGGCCTGGACAACCTGACCTTCGTCGTCAACTGCAACCTGCAGCGCCTCGACGGGCCGGTGCGCGGCAACGGCAAGATCATCCAGGAACTGGAGTCGTTCTTCCGTGGCGCCGGCTGGAACGTGATCAAAGTGGTGTGGGGCCGCGAGTGGGACGTGCTGCTCCACGCCGACCGCGACGGCGCCCTGGTGAACCTGATGAACAGCACACCGGACGGGGATTACCAGACCTACAAGGCCAACGACGGCAGTTACGTACGCGACCACTTCTTTGGCCGCGACCCCCGCACCAAGGCGTTGGTGGACAACCTGTCCGACGCCGACATCTGGAATCTGAAGCGCGGCGGCCACGACTACCGCAAGGTCTACGCCGCCTACCACGCCGCGATGGAGCACAAGGGCCAGCCGACAGTCATTCTGGCCAAGACCATCAAGGGCTACACGCTGGGCAAGCACTTCGAAGGCCGAAACGCTACGCACCAGATGAAAAAGCTTGCGCTGCAGGACCTCAAGGACTTCCGCGACACTCAGCGCATCCCCATCAGTGATGAACAGCTCGAAGAGAACCCCTACCTACCGCCGTACTATCACCCGGGACCCGAGTCGCCCGAGATCCGCTACCTGCTGGACCGGCGCCGCGCCCTGGGCGGGTTCCTGCCGGAGAGACGCACCAAGACCAAGACCCTCACCTTGCCCGGCGAGGACGCCTATAAAGCCTTGAAGAAGGGGTCCGGCAACCAAGAGGTCGCGACCACCATGGCGATGGTCCGCACCTTCAAGGAACTTTTGCGTGACAAGAACATCGGCCCGCGCATCGTGCCGATCATCCCAGACGAAGCCCGCACGTTCGGTATGGATTCGTGGTTCCCCACCCTGAAGATCTACAACCGCAACGGTCAGCTCTACACGGCCGTCGATGCCAAGTTGATGCTCGCCTACACGGAGAGCGAGTCCGGCCAGATCCTGCACGAAGGTATCAACGAGGCTGGATCAACGGCGTCGTTCACCGCGGTGGGCACGTCGTATTCCACCCATAACGAGCCGATGATCCCGCTCTACATCTTCTATTCGATGTTCGGGTTCCAACGCACCGGCGACGGATTCTGGGCCGCCGCTGACCAGATGGCGCGCGGCTTCGTGCTGGGTGCGACCGCGGGGCGCACCACGCTCACTGGCGAGGGCCTGCAGCACGCCGACGGTCACTCACTGCTCTTGGCGTCGACCAATCCGGCCGTGGTGGCCTACGACCCGGCGTTCGCCTACGAGATCGCCCACATCGTGGCGAGCGGACTGCAGCGGATGTTCGGCGAGAACCCGGAGAACGTCTACTTCTACATCACTATCTACAACGAGCCCTACATCCAGCCCGCCCAGCCCGACGGGCTTGACGTTCAGGGATTGCTGCGGGGCATCTACCGCTACCGGCCGGCACCGCAGAAACGGTCCAACGTGGCCCAAATCCTGTGCTCGGGGGTGTCGATGCCCGCCACGTTGCGGGCCGCCGACCTGCTGGCCGAGGAATGGGACGTCGCCGCCGACGTCTGGTCGGTCACCAGTTGGGGTGAGCTCAACCGCGACGGAGTAGCGATTGAGAAGGAACGGCTACGCCACCCCGAGCGCCCGGCGGGCACGCCTTACGTCACCAAGGCATTGGCCGGGGCCTCCGGTCCGGTGGTGGCCGTGTCGGATTGGATGCGTGGGGTGCCCGAACTGATCCGGCCCTGGGTACCCGGCACCTACGTGACGCTGGGTACGGACGGATTCGGCTTCTCCGACACCAGGCCGGCCGCGCGTCGCTACTTCAACACCGACGCCGAGTCGATAGTCGTCGCGGTCCTCGAGGGCCTGGCCCGTGACGGCAACATCGACATGTCAGTAGCGGTCAAAGCTGCTGAGAAATACCAGATCGACGACGTCATGGCCGCACCGGAACAAACCTCCGACTCGGGTGCCGGTGCCTAACAGGCGCACAGGTTGTACATCTCGGCCAGAAAACAGGCGTAGATTTTAGGAATGGCCGACAACAATCGGTTCATCCCGCCGAAGTCCACCGTCGAGGTCCTGGAGAACGCGCCCGAGTCGGCGCTGCGTCGACTCAAGCAGTACTCGGGCCGGCTGGCGACCGAAGCGGTCCATGTCATGGAGGAACGGTTGCCGTTCTTCGCCGATCTGGAGGCGTCCCAACGGGCCAGCGTCCAGCTGGTCGTACAGGCCGCTGTCGTCAACTTCGTCGAGTGGATGCGCGATCCCCAGAGCAACGTCAGCTACACGGCGCAGGCATTCGAGGTAGTGCCCCACGATTTGCGCAGGCAGATTGCATTGCGCCAATCCGTAGAGATGGTGCGCATCACGATGGAGTTCTTCGAGGAGACGGTGCCACTGCTGGCGCGTTCAGAGGAACAGCTGACGGCGCTGACGGCGGGCATCCTGCGGTACAGCCGCGACCTGGCCTTTGCCGCCGCAACCGCATACGCCGACCAGGCCGAGGCCCGCGGCGCCTGGGACACCCGGATGGAAGCCAACCTCGTCGACGCCGTGGTCCGCGGCCACCTCGGCCCCGAATTGCAATCTCAGGCCGCCGCGTTGAACTGGGATGCGACCGCGCCGGCGACCGTCGTCGTCGGGATGCCCCAACCAGATCGGATGGACTTCGCCATTGATGACGTCCACGATGTGGCGAAACGCAACGGGCGGTCGGCCTTGTCCGACGTGCACGGCACATGGCTGGTCGCGATCGTGTCCGGCGGGTTGTCGCCGACCGACCGCTTCCTCGCCGATCTGATGAAAGCGTTCGACGATGGGCCGGTGGTGATCGGGCCGACCGCGCCCACACTCGGGGCCACGCATCTCAGCGCTGCAGAGGCGATCGCGGGGATGAACGCCGTAGCCGGATGGGTGGGCGCGCCGCGGCCGGTGTCGGCCCGAGAGTTGCTCCCTGAGCGGGCGCTACTGGGCGACTCCACGGCCGCCGCGGCCCTGGAGGCCGAAGTGATGCGGCCGCTCTCTGACGCCGGGCCGGCGTTGATGGAGACATTGGACGCCTATCTGGACACCGGTGGCGCCATCGAGGCCTGCGCACGCAAATTGTTCGTTCATCCAAATACGGTTCGCTACCGCCTCAAACGGATCGCCGACTTCACGGGCCGCGATCCCACGGTTCCGCGGGACTCGTACGTCCTGCGGGTGGCCTCCACGATAGGCAGACTGGCGCGGCAGGCTCAGCACTCCACCTCCACGGGCAGTGGGTCCGGACACCTCATCGGTGTTGCGCCAGTCACAATTGTGGACCAAACAAGCACGTAACTGATCTCAGTCCGGTGTCGAGGGAGTCGCTTCACATGGCGTTTTGTGGACTACCTACAAAAACATAAGACAAGGTTCATAATCTCTTACACCACGTAAAACCGTCTTCTCAATGTTTCCTTAGAGACGTGCCTCAGAAGACTGTGCTTGCATTCCTCGCGCCCGGACAGGGCTCCCAGACTCCCGGCATGCTCGCCGACTGGCTGGAGCTACCCGGAGCCGCCCAGCGCATCGCTGCGTGGTCGGACATCAGTGGGCTGGACCTCGCCCGCCTGGGCACCACCGCTACCGCTGAGGAGATCACCGACACCGCGGTGACCCAACCACTCGTTGTCGCAGCGACCCTGCTCGCCTACGAGGAACTGACCAAGCGCGCACAACAGGACGCCAGCGAGAACAACGACGTCATCGTGGCCGGGCACTCGGTCGGGGAGATCGCCGCCTACGCGATCGCCGGCGTTATCTCGGCCGACGAAGCCGTTTCATTGGCAGCGACCCGCGGCGCTGAAATGGCAAAGGCCTGCGCTCTTGAGCCCACCGGCATGTCGGCGCTGCTCGGCGGCAACGAAGACGAGGTACTCGCCCGGCTCGACGCCCTGGACTTGGTCCCGGCCAATCGCAACGCGGCAGGACAGATCGTCGCTGCCGGCGCGGTCTCGGCTCTGGAGAAACTAGCCGAGGATCCTCCCGCGCGGGCGCGCATCCGCCGACTCGCCACCGCGGGCGCATTCCATACCCAGTACATGGCCTCGGCGCTCAACGGGTACGCCACCGTCGCCAACCAGATCACCCCGGCTGAGATCTCCTCGCCCAACGTGACGCTGTTGTCGAACGCCGACGGCCGTCCGGTGTCCTCCGCCGCCGATGCGATGACCAAGCTGGTGGCACAGATGACCCGACCCGTCCGCTGGGATCTGTGCACCGCGACCATGCGGGACCTGTTCGAACACGCTTCAGACACGGGTGGGCCCTCGGCGATCGTCGAGTTCCCACCGGCGGGAACGCTCACCGGAATCGCCAAACGCGAACTGAGGGGAACTCCGACCTATCCCATAAAGGCCCCCGCTGACCTGGACGGAGTCGCTGCGACATATCGATAGCTCGACAATTCGAACCTCTACACATTCAGTAACAAGCCGAGTAGTAACAACCAACAGATAGAAGGAGCCACAATGGCCGCCAATCAGGACGAAATCATCACCGGTCTCGCCGAGATCATCGAAGAGGTCACCGGAATCGAGCCCTCCGAGGTGACTCCCGAGAAGTCTTTCGTCGACGACCTGGATATCGACTCGCTGTCGATGGTCGAGATCGCCGTGCAGACCGAAGACAAGTACGGCGTGAAGATCCCCGATGAGGACCTCGCGGGTCTGCGCACCGTCGGCGACGTCGTCGGCTACATCCAGAAGCTCGAGCAAGAGAACCCCGAAGCCGCCGCGGCTATCCGGGCGCAACTCACGGGTGACAAGTGACAAAACCTTCCACTGCCAACGGCGGTTTTCCCAACGTCGTCGTGACCGCCGTCACGGCGACCACCTCAATCGCACCCGATATCGGAACCGACACCGAATATAGCAGCGAATATATTGCAGGATTTTCCGCCAATGACTGGACCAGCGTGTACTTGCGATCGGGTACCAGTAAACCTGCCACAGAACCTGATGTTCGTATAATGAACCACAGTTGGATTGGTGGTTCCAGTAGCAATTCCG
>CAXMSM010000005.1:0-4488 GCA_964195655.1 uncultured Gammaproteobacteria bacterium
GGCGCGTCGGGTGCGGTGCTCATGACGCGGATGATCCACCACATGCGGGACAACGGAATTCGGTATGGCTTGCAGACCATGTGCGAGGGCGGTGGCACGGCCAACGCGACTCTGGTCGAGCTGATCGACCGGCGCGCGTGACCAACGGCACCAAAGTCATGGGGCCACTCCGGTGGGCCGCGTTGGCATTCGCTGCCCTGGCCCTCTGCGCGGGCGGTCTACAGCTGGCTGCCTTCGCAACGAGTGGGTTCGTGCGCCATCTCGTCCTCGGAGTATTTGCCTGCGCGGTGGGGTGCTCGGTGATCGGTGGCGTCATCGAGTCGGTGATCCGCTCCCGACGCTGACCAGCGTCGCGTGAGGGCAGCGTCGCGTGAGCGCAGCATCGCGCCTAGGTCACAAACGTTCCCAGGTCACAGGCGTTGCAGTGCGAACGTCCAGAACTGGGTGCCGGGGGGGCCGTTGAAACAGCCCACGTCGTAGACCGACTCAATGGTCCCGGCCAACGAGACTCCGTCCCACGAGTAAGTGTCCCGGGTCGGCAGGTTGTAGCCAATGCAGCGCAGGCCGTCGGGGACGTCCACGGTGAACGTGTAGCGGCCGTCGACCAGGAAAGCCTTGCTCACGTAGCCAGCATAGAAGTTCAGTCGCGGTATTCCAGAGACGTAGACGCAGTCCGGATTTTTCGGGACGCACGTCGAGACGAACCACGCCCACGAAGCCTGGGTGTACCGGTTGCTGAGAACGTCGTAGTTTCCCAATCGCATGGCGGCCGGGGCGGGCGGCGCAAGCATCGTCGCACTCGCCATGAGCGCGGCTGCCGCGGTCGCCACCTTGGTGAGCTTCAATGTCATTCCCGACGTCACTCCCGACATTTTTCCCAACAGTTCCCTTGATTTCCTTCGCCGGTGCTCATCAAACCACTTGGACGCCGTGCTCGGTCCGAATCGGCCGACTCCTCCTCTGGGTTGGTACGTCGCTGGTCATCGCCGAACCCGTCGGAGAACGTATCGCCGGTGGTGACCGCGTTTCGGCTCTGCGACTGTGCGCCGTAGTGCTCCCGCTCGTGATCGCCGGATGTCAACACCAGAGTGGCCTGAATGCCAAAGGGCACGCGCTGCGGGCCGCCGGTGTGGCAGAGTGCTCCAAGTTGTTCCAATTAGCTGCGACGCGACGCTCTCAACCAGGTTGACAGCGCTCGAATCGGGCTGGCGCACAAGTTTGGCGGCCCGACGGCCGGACCGGCCGTCACGATTCTGGAGGGAACCCAGAGGTAATGGCTGCGAACGGGCCGGAGCGTTGGTCGACCGGCATCGCGCTGCCCAACGGATTGTCGGGCGCGCTACAGGCCGTCGGCGGGTTCTTCTCGATGACCGTGGATGCGATCAAATTCCTGTTTGTCAGGCCGTTTCAGTTGCGGGAGTTTCTGGAGCAGTCTTGGTTCGTGGCGAGGGTGTCGCTGGCGCCGACGGTGTTGGTGGCGATCCCGTTCACGGTGTTGGTGTCGTTCACGCTGAACGTTCTGTTGCGGGAGTTGGGCGCGGCAGATCTCTCGGGTGCGGGTGCGGCCTTCGGTGCCGTCACCCAGGTTGGGCCCATGGTCACCGTGCTGATCGTGGCAGGGGCAGGAGCCACGGCGATGTGTGCTGACCTGGGGTCGCGCACCATTCGTGAGGAGATTGACGCGATGGAGGTGCTGGGCATCAACCCGGTCCAGCGCCTGGTCGCCCCGCGAATGCTAGCTGCGGGGCTGGTGGCGCTCCTGCTGAACAGCCTGGTGGTGATCATCGGCATCCTTGGGGGTTACTTCTTCTCGGTGTTTGTTCAGGACGTCAACCCGGGTGCTTTCGCGGCCGGGATCACACTGTTGACCGGGGTGCCGGAGGTGCTCATCTCGTGCGTGAAGGCGGCACTGTTCGGTGTGATCGCCGGGTTGGTGGCCTGCTATCGCGGGTTGACAATCGTCGGCGGTGGGGCCAAGGCAGTCGGTAACGCGGTAAACGAGACCGTGGTGTACGCGTTCATCGCGCTGTTTGTGATCAACGTGGTCGTGACCGCAATCGGTATCCAGATGACGACGGGTTAGGGCCGGATATCATGGGAGCCCAATCGGTGGTGCGATCGATATACCCGCGGGTGGCAGAGGCGGCTGGCCGCCCGGTGGCCTGGCTGTCGGGCATTGGCGATCACGCGCTGTTCTACGGGCGGGCGATTGCCGGTGTGCCGCACGCGGCGGTGCATTTCCGCAAGGAAATCATCCGACTGATCGCCGAGATCTCGATGGGCGCGGGCACGTTGGCGATGATCGGTGGCACGGTGGTCATCGTCGGGTTCTTGACCTTGGCGGCCGGCGGCACCTTGGCGATCCAGGGCTACAGCTCGTTGGGCAACATCGGCATCGAGGCGCTCACGGGATTCCTTGCAGCGTTCATCAACGTGCGGATCGCCGCGCCGGTGGTGGCCGGGATCGGCTTGGCGGCGACCTTCGGCGCGGGGGTGACCGCACAGCTGGGCGCGATGCGGATCAACGAGGAGATCGATGCGCTGGAGTCGATGGGGATTCCGCCGATCGAGTACCTGGTGTCGACGCGGATCGTGGCGGGGATGATCGCGATCACGCCGTTGTACGCGGTCGCGGTGATCCTGTCGTTTTTGGCCTCCCAGTTCACCACGGTGGTGTTGTTCGGACAGTCCGCCGGCCTATACGATCACTACTTCAATACGTTCCTCAATCCGATCGACCTGCTGTGGTCGTTCTTTCAGGCCGTGCTCATGGCGATAGCCATTCTGTTGCTCCACACCTACTTTGGTTTTTTCGCCAGTGGCGGACCCTCGGGTGTGGGCGCGGCGGTGGGTGACGCTGTCCGTACTTCTCTGGTGGTCGTGGTCTCGGTGACGCTGCTGTTGTCGCTGGCGATCTATGGCTCCGACGGCAACTTCAACCTGTCGGGTTAGGGGAGTCGAGTTGAGTGGAAACGTAGGGTCAAATATTGCTCGGCCGTTGGCCGGGCTGGGGATGGTTGTCGCGCTGCTCGCCATCGTGGCGATATCCCTCGGGTTGTTCACTGGCAAATTCACCAAAACCGTTCCCGTCACGGTTGTCTCTGAGCGTGCCGGCCTGGTGATGGATCCCGACGCCAAGGTCAAGATGCGCGGAGTGCAGGTCGGCAGCGTTGAGTCGATCGAACACCGTCCCGACGGCATGGCGGCCCTGACGTTGGGCATGGACCCGTCGCAACTCCACCTCATCCCATCAAACGTCGGCGTCGACATCGAATCGTCGACCATCTTCGGCTCCAAGTTCGTGCGATTTGTGGCGCCGGCTGATCCCTCGGCGGAGGCGCTGCGCAAGGATCAGGTGCTGCAGGGCGGTCACGTGCAGGTCGAGATCAACACCGTCTTCCAACAACTCACCGAGTTACTGGACAAGATCGACCCCGTCAAGCTCAACCAGACGCTCGGCGCAATCGCTCAGGCGTTCAACGGTCGCGGCGAGAAGGTGGGCCAGACGCTTACCGACTTCAACGCACTACTGGCCACGCTGGAACCGAGCCTGCCGAATCTGGCCCACGATATCGAGACGGCTGTTCCGGTGCTCGAAGTCTACGCCGACGCGGCGCCGGACCTTATATCGGCAATCGACAATATGGCGCAGTTCAGCAACACCATCGTCGACGAACAGAACAACCTTGACCAATTCCTGGTCAGCGTAATCGGTCTAGCCGATATTGGGAACGAGGTCGTCGGCGGCAACCGCCAAGGGCTGACGGAGGTGGTGAACCTGTTGGTGCCCACGACCGATCTGCTTTACAACTACCGCAAGTCGATATGGTGCGGGATCGCCGGCCTGGGTCTGCAACCGAAGGCCCCACCGCAGTTCGCGGGACTCATGCTCTCGACCGGCCTGACTCTTGGCGTCGAGCGGTACCGTTATCCTGGCGATTTGCCCAAGGTCGCGGCCTCAAGTGGCGGGCGCGATTACTGCACGGAACTGGGCCTGCCCTTGCAACCCGCGAGCTTCAGGACTCCGATGCTCGTCGCCGACGTCGGCACCAACTCCGCGCGTTACGGCAATGCCGGAACGCTGCTGAATTCCGATGGGCTCAAGAACTGGTTGTTCGGGCCGCTGGATGGACCGCCTCGCAACACAGCACAGATCGGAATGCCGGGATGACGGGAATCGCCAGCACGCTGATCAAGTTCCTGTCGTTCACGGTTATCATGTCGATCCTGACCGTGTTTCTGTTCCTTGTCTTCAGCGATGCCAGAACCGGTGCGACAAACCAGTATTCGGCGGTCTTCAAGGATGCGTCGCGGCTGGAGTCGGGGGATTCCGTGCGGATCGCCGGCATTCGCGTCGGCACCGTGAAGAAAGTGTCTTTGCAGGAAGACAAGAACGTCGTGGTCAGCTTTGACGTCGACCGCGCCACCTTACTGACAACCGGCACCAAGGCCGCCGTCCGTTACCTCAATCTCACCGGTGACAAGTAC
>CAXMSM010000006.1:0-2723 GCA_964195655.1 uncultured Gammaproteobacteria bacterium
CAGGACGATCGCGGCCATCACCTGATCGCCGACGTGCTCGTCGGGTACGGGGTAGACCGCGACCTGGCTGATCGCTGCTTCGCGGATCAGGATGCGTTCGATGGGCGCCGACGTCATGTTCTCGCCGTCAACCCGAATCCAGTCCGCGGTGCGACCCGCGAGATACAGCCAGCCATCGGCATCCCGATAAGCCAGGTCGCCGGACCAGAACATGCCGTGGCGCAGGCGCTCGTCGGTAGCACTCTGGTCGTTGTAGTAGCCCGCGAACATACCCGCGCCGTGGGTGTTGACCAGTTCGCCGATCGCCTCGTCGCCGTTGGTCAACGCGCCATGCTGATCGAACTCCGCGACCGCGCACTCTGTCAGGAATTCAGAATCGTAGATGGCCACGCCCGGGAACCCCTTGCCTATCGAACCGGCCGGGCAGCCATCCTCGCGCGTCACTGTCACCGCGTTCTCAGTCGAACCGAATCCGTCCCACACCTCGCACCCGAAACGTCTGGCGAAATCCCCGATATCGCGGTCACTGGCCTCGTTGCCGAAAGCTATCCGCAGCGGGTTGTCCAGGTCGTCCGGCCGTTCGGGACTGGCCAGGATGTAGGCCAATGGCTTGCCCACGTAGTTCATGTACGTGACGCCATAGTGCCGGATGTCATCGACGAAACCCGAGGCCGTGAACTGCGCCGGGGCCATCGCCGCGCCCGAATTCAACGCCACTGACCATCCCGCGAGCACGGCGTTGCTGTGAAACAGCGGCATCGAGAGGTAACAGACGTCATCTGAAGTCAGCCGGTAGCGCGCGACCAGCGCCGCGCCGGCCAGCAACACCATCGCGTGCATCACCCGCACCGCTTTCGGGTCACCGCTGGTACCGGAGGTGAAGATCAGCATGTATGTGTCCGTCGCGGCTGTTTCGCGGTGTGGCGTAAGCACCCCCGCCTGCCCCACCAACTCCCGCCATTCGGGGCTTCGGACCACCAGCACGCGCACCCCGGTCAGATCGAGGCCGTCGAGCAGCCCGAGATGCTGATCGTCGGTTAGCAGGATCTGGCAGTCCGCCCGGCCGATGTCGCGCGCCAGGGAATCGCCACGCCGGGTGTTGTTGATGCCGCAGAGCACGTAACCGCCCAATCCGGCGGCGGCCATCGCGGTCAGCATGTCAGGGGAATTGTCCAGCAGGACGCCCACGTGGAGGGGCCTGCGCAGGTCGGCGATGCCGACCAGTGCGGCGGCCTGGCTAGCCGCGGCGCCGAGGTGCTCGCGCCAGGTCCAGGTCTGGCCGTCGTGCTTCACCGCAACGCCGTCGTCGTTCAAGCGCTCCCGCAGCAACTGCTGCACTGTCTCTGCCACCCGTCCCGCCCTTCACCGAATGTGAGCCGAATGTGAACAGATATTCATGCTTGTCTACGCGATCAGCAATGGGCATCGCGCATCGCCCCACCGTCGGCCTAGGGTTTGCGAAGATAGGAGCGTGAGTGTCGGCGCCGAGACGAAACCTGAAACGCAGATTAGATCCGTTCGAGATCGCTTGATCGATGCCGCCGAACAGTGCCTGACCGCCAAAGGGATTCGCGGAACCACCGTGTCCGAAGTGGCCGAGGTCGCTGGGGTCAGCCGAGGCTGGCTGTACCGCCACTTCCCCGACAAGGCCGAACTGCTCGGCGCGGCCATCGTCCGACTCCACGGCGCGTTCTGGACCGAAGCACGCAGCCGCCTGGACGCGGCAAGTGGCCTCGACCGGCAGATTGTCGCCGGAGTGGCGCTCGCGCACACCACCTCGGAAGCCCCCGGCGCGTTGGTGCTCAAACTCCGCCAAGAGGAGCCGGAGGCGTTCACGGCATGCGTTGGTCTCGGCATCCGCGGGCTGATTCCCGAGATCGCGGCGTTCTGGGAGCCATATCTTCAAGCTGCGATCGACGGCGGCGAAATCCATCCCGATACCGACTGCGCGGAGTCGGCCGAATGGATCGCGAGGACAACCACCAGCATGGCGACCGTCCCGAGCGAACATTTCGACCCTGAGGAACCGGATTCGGTGCTGCGGCACGCACGTCGCTACATTGTCGCAGCGCTGCGCTGTGATCCGGGGGTCAGTTGAGCGTAATTTCAGTCGCCGTCGTTTCCGCCGGGCGTGTTCTTCGACACCTGGACCAGGAATTCGTAGTTGTTCTTGGACTTGCGTAACTGGCTCATCAGCAGATCGATGGCCTGATGCGGATCCAGCCCGGACAGGACACGACGCAGCTTGTGCACCACGGCGAATTCGTCGGTGGACAGCAGTAGCTCGTCCTTGCGGGTGCCCGACGGGTTGACGTCGACGGCCGGGAACACTCGCCGCTCGGAGATCTTGCGGTCCAGCTTGAGCTCCGCGTTGCCGGTGCCCTTGAACTCCTCGAAGATCACCGTGTCGCCGGTGGATCCGGTTTCGACCATGGCCGTGGCGATGATCGTCAGCGAGCCGCCCTCTTCGATATTGCGAGCAGCGCCCAGGAACCGCTTCGGCGGATACAGCGCGGTGGAGTCGACACCACCGGAGAGGATTCGGCCCGATGCTGGAGAGGCGTTGTTGTACGCGCGGCCCAGGCGGGTGATCGAATCCAGCAGCACAACGACGTCCTTGCCCTGTTCGACCAGGCGCTTTGCCCGTTCGATCGCGAGCTCGGCGGCCTGCGTGTGGTCGGACGGCGGACGGTCGAAGGTCGAGGCGATAACCTCACCCTTGA
>CAXMSM010000007.1:0-4184 GCA_964195655.1 uncultured Gammaproteobacteria bacterium
GTCCCAACACGGACGGCAGCTTCCCGCCCTCCACCTACCCGCTGGAGAGCGTGGGCAAGAGAAACCCGCAGCTCCCCAACCGCCTCGAGCCCTTCCGCGAGTTCGCCTCGATCTTTCACGACGAGCAGACCAACTCGCAGGTGTTTCCGCGCTGGTACGGGAACCCGGTGCTCCGCTACACGCTGGCGGGCGTCAAGGACCAGTTCATGATCAACTACGGCTCGGGCGGCATCGGCTCGGAGATCATCGCCAACCGCCTGCACACCGGCCCCATGCACGACTGCACCGACTGCGCCTACGAGGAGTTCTTCCTGTCCTCGTCGACCGTCGGCGACCCCGGCATGCTGGTGAACTTCCCGGCGAACACGGGCATCGAGCAGTGCGATCCGACCAACATCGCCGCCGGCCCTGGCGACCCGAATCCTTGCTGGCGTGACGCCAACCTGGCCAACGGGCCCATCCCGGGCAACTACGCCCTGTTCCAGGAGGACCCCTCCAACGTCCACCACGCCTACACGGGCGACTTCGTCAAGATCCGCAACATCCACGCCGGGTCGTTCGAGCAGCACATCTTCCACCTGCACAACCACCAGTGGCTGTTCAACCCCAACGACGACAACGCCAACTACCTGGACGCGCAGGAGATCATGCCTGGCTCCGGCCACACCTACGAGCTGGTGAACGGCGGCGCCGGCAACCGCAACAAGACCGTGGGCGACGCGATCTTCCACTGCCACTTCTACCCGCACTTCGCCCAGGGCATGTGGTATCACATCCGCAACCACGACGTGTTCGAGAGGGGCACCGTGCTGGCAGTTTCGGATGCTGACAACCCGCAGAATCCGACGGCGGGCTTCCACACCAATGCATTCGACCTGCGCAGCGGCAAGCCGGCCGCCGGCGCCCGGGCGTTGCCCGACGGCGAGCTGCCCGACGGCTCGCCGATCCCGGCCATCGTGCCCCTGCCCGGCAAGCCCATGCCGCAGATGCCGGCCAAGGTCTCCATCGTGGCGGTGGACCGCGGCGGCTTCACCCTGCTCGGCGGCCGCACCGCCCCGGACACTATCCCCGACTCCGCCCAGGCGGTGGTCGACCGCGACAGCGTAGCAGGCTTCGACACGATCCTCGGCACGGCTGACGACCTGAGTCCCGGCTACCCGTTCTGGCTGGCCGGCAACGAGTGCGGCGTCCCGACCGTCGGTAATTCCTGCCCGAAGGGCACCACCGGCCAGCGCATGCCCACCCCGCCGCTCGACATGCTGACCGAGGCGGGCGCAACCGCCAACGGCTACCATCCGAAGCAGGCCGGCGGCTGGGACGGCGGCCTTCCGCGCCACGCCCTGCTCGGCTATGTCTCGGGCGGCCTGTCGGCCGACACCCAGAACCGCCTCGACTTCCGCAAGGTCATCGAGCTGGCCCAACCGGTGTACTTCCCCGAGACCGGCACCGAAATGGAGAAGGTCAGCATGGCCTACCAGGCCGTGCGCATGCGGCCGAGTGCCGCCAACAACCTGGCGAACAACCTGACGACGCCGGGCAACTTCATCCTCAACGGCGCAGACCCTGTGCCGGCCGGCCCGTTCAACGATCCCTGCATCGACGATGTGGGCATGCCGCTCATGGGTGGCGCTACTCCATATTTGGGTAAGTACTGGGACGGCGACGGCGACGAGGACGGTTTTGAAACGCGCGGCTACTCGCACTACAGCTCGGAGAACCCGCGCACCTACAAGATCGCCAACGTCCAGATCGACGCGGTGTTCAACAAGGTGGGCTACCACTATCCCCAGGAGCGCATCATCGCCCTGTGGGGGGACGTGCAGCCGACCATCGACAAGCAGCGTCCGCCGGAGCCTCTGGTGATGCGCTTCAACACCTTCGACTGCGGCAAGATCCTGCACGCGAACCTGGTGCCGCACGAGTTCGAGCTGGACGACTTCCAGGTGCGCACGCCGACCGACATCATCGGCCAGCACATCCACCTGCCGAAGTGGGACCTGACCACCGGCGACGGCGCGGCCAACGGCTGGAACTACGAGGACGGCACGCTGGCGCCCGGCATCGTGCGGGAGCGCATCCACGCCATCAACGAGTTCAACCATTTGGCGGGCACGGTCGTCGGCCCCGCATGCACTCTTGAAAAGGCTTTGAATGGCGACCCCGATTGCCCGCTCCCCGGCCAGCTGGCGCCCATCAACCTGACCGGCCTGGACCCGGTGCCGACACTCATGGTAGCTCAGGGTGCCGACACGGGATCACCTTCGCTTGTTGGGCGCGTTGCGACGGACAATCTCGTTGCCGCGCCGCACCCGTTCTTCGGTGCCGGCGTCGGTGGCGAGTGCGACTCAACGGAGCCCGGTGAGTACTGCGGTGCGCGCACCACCATCCAGCGCATCCTGATGGACCCGGTGGTGAACGTGGCCGGTAGAGACCGGGGCCTGGGCCTGACCTTCTCGCACGACCACTACGGCCCGTCGTCCTTCCAGCAGATCGGCCTGTACTCGACCATCCTGGTCGAGCCGGCCGGGTCGACCTGGGTGCACAACGAGACCGGCGAGCCGCTCAACAATTACAGCGTGCGCGACGACGGCGGCCCGACCACCTGGCAGGCGGCCATCCTCACCGGAACGAGTTCCTCGGCCTTCGGCGACTACGACCAGAATGTCGGTGCCGGGGATATCCCCGACCATCGCGAGTTCTACTTCGAGATGAGCGACTTCCAGCAAGCCTACGAGGCGGGGGTATACGTTGGCGCCGATGCGACCGGCCGCCCCGTCCGGACGGCGATCAACCAGCTGAATCCGTTCGACGCGACGGACGCGGATGCCCCGGCGCTGAACGACACCTGGAAGAAAACGGTCAACCCGCCGCTCAAGCTGAAGTCGGGGCCGTTCCACGATGTCGTCACGGCCGAGGGCGTTTGCCCCGGACCTGCCGGAAACGCCGACCCCAACGTGCTGCGACCTTGCGCGGAGGCCATCAACATCAGCCACAGCTCCATGTGGGTGGTCAACTACCGCAACGAGCCGGTGGGCCTGCGCGTGTTCGACCCGGACGGCATCGGGCCTGACGGCAAGAAGGGCACCCAGGCGGCCGGGCTGGCGGGCGACCTCGCCTTCGCCTTCCAGACCCGCACAGACCGCGAGATCGCGGCGCTCAACACGAGCTTTGGCGATATGCCGTACCCGACGGTTGGGAACTGTGACGGTATCAACTGCGACCGGCGGCCAGGCGACCCCATCACACCGATCATGCGCGCCTACGAGCGTGACGAGGTGAAGGTCAAGATCCAGGTCGGCGCCACCGAGGAGCAGCACCAGGCCACGGTCCATGGCCTGAAGTGGCTGTCCAACGGCTCCGCCTTCGGGCGGTCGGGCAACTCCGGCTGGCGCAACTTCCAGTCCACCGGCATCTCCGAGCAGTTCAGCCTGCAGACGCCGGTCAACCCCGACCCCGGGCAGTTGGGCCGCACCGCCGACTATCTGTACGCCAACAATGCCACCCGTGACGGTATCTGGGGGGGTACCTGGGGCCTGCTGCGGGTCTACGGCCAGAATCGGACGGATCTGGTCGAGCTGCCGGATAGCCCGATATCAGGGCGTACGGTCGTCAACCGGGGCGAGTTCAACGGCGTTTGCCCGAAATCCGCGCGCGTCGTCCAGTACGATGTGACAGCCGTGCTGGCCAACGATGTGCTGCCCAACAACATAATAATCGATGGCAACCCGGTAATAATCAATGGCAACCCGCAGGTCACCATTTCCGGTGTGGTCGTCGGCGGCGACTCCGACGGGGACGGCATCGGCGACAACGTCGGTGGTCCGCTCAACACCGCGGGCGGCACGCTGGTCTACAACCGGCGCGGCACGGTGGTGCCGGACGTCACAATCCCGCCCGAGGGCAATGAGCCCGGCGGTACGTTCCTGGGCGGCGTGGGTCCGCTCAACGACCCGACCGCCATGCTGTACGTGCGCACCGACGACCTGATGCCGGTCCCTCAGAACCCGGAAGAGGAGTTTCTGTGCGGCTTCGGTGGCGCCCGAAACCTGCAGTGCCCGGTAAAGCTCAAGGACACGGCGCCGGTGGAGCCGCTGGTGCTGCGCGCCAACGCCGGCGACTGCATCGATGTCACCCTGCGCAACCGCCTGCCCGCGGTGGCGCCGGACCTGGCCGGGTGGCAGGAC
>CAXMSM010000008.1:0-4520 GCA_964195655.1 uncultured Gammaproteobacteria bacterium
CGATCGACGTTGCACTTCGCCGTCGAACCAGATTATCCCCGCCTCGGTGGAGCCGTAGCCGTCCACCAGCTTCAGATCGAGGAGAGACTCGACCCAGGTCTTCAACTCCACCGAGATTGGCGCGGAGCCCGTGATCGCGCCAAGGTACCGGCCGCCCAGGAGGTGTTGGCGTTGTTCTCCCAACACCTGAGATTCGACGGCAGCACGCAGTTTGCCACTGGTGTTGTGGGCCAACCGGCTGTTGACCTCACGCTGGAATTCGCCGAACAGCATCTCCCAGATCCGCGGTACGCAGTTCAACTCGGTGGGTCGCACCAATGCGAGGTCTTCGAGGAATGTGGAAAGGTCACTCTTGGCCCCGAAGTAGGCAGTACCGCCGTTGCCGAGCGTGCCGTAGAGGATCGCGCGGCCCATGATGTGGCTCATCGGCATGATGTTGAGCGTGATCGACGCCGGGCTTGACCCAAACCAGGTCCCGCCCGTCCTGCGCCACATGTTGGCGACCATGCCCTGCAGATACATCGCGCCTTTGGGGGCGCCGGTGCTGCCGGAGGTGTAGACGAGCAGCGATAGCGGATCCTCCTCGCCGGGCACGGCGACCGGCAAGGCTGGCATCGCCCTTCCGCGTTCTACCAGTTCGTCCAGCGTCTCGACGACGATCCCGCGGCCCGCGACGCGTGCCCGAGCAGCTACCAGTGCCTCACGGTGATCATCGACGTCCCGGTGGTAGTCGAACACCACGAGGCGCGTGGGCGTGTGACCGTCGAGAATCAGTTCGACGGCGTCGGACAGGTTTTCGATGCTTGCGGCGATCACGGCCGGCTCGGTCTCGACGACGATGGGCCGCAACTGGGTGATCGCTGCGCCGGTTTGCAGCGGAACCGACCCCGCACCGATCCGGGGCAGAGCGAGATCGATCGTGGCGTAATCCACACTGGTGAAACCCATCACAGCCACGCGGTCACCGGCGCACACTGAGTTCCCGCCGTCGGTCCACGTGCTGGCCAAGGCGCCAACACGGTCCCACAGCTCGCGGTAGCTGAGGGTCTCGAACCTCGGCAGCAGCTCTACCGAAGTGCGGCCGCTCTGCGGATCGCTGACGAACTGGACGGCACGGTGCCCGAGTGCAGGTCGATCTGCATACCCCGCCATCGCCGTCTGGATAACCGCTGGCAGCGACGGAAGGGCCTGCTCGATCGCTGCGGCGACGGCTGCACTGGGACGGACGGCGGCGAACTGCGGGTCGGCGGTGGACAGATCGGCGATGCGTTGTTCGAGCAACCGGCCGTCGGCTTCAGTAGAAATTGCGAACCTCCAACGCAAATTTGACTTCCAACGGAGCATGCTGAATGCAGTCAACTCAGAACTGACCGCGTTACGTAACAAACTTCTGGGCTGGTGAGGTGTGCAATGAATATCCTTGCGGTGCAGGAAATACGGTGTGAAGGACCGACTGGCCGCGGTGGGTCGTGACCCATTTCGCGGGAGTGATTCAGGGCGGGACTGAACGCATGGGACACTTTGCCTATGTCCATCGAGATCGCGCGTCCAAAGCTCGAAGGCAACGTCGCGGTCGGCACCGACCGCAGAGTCGGTTTCGCCGAGTTCGGCGATCCGCAAGGCCGGGCGATCTTCTGGCTGCACGGTACCCCTGGCGCCCGCCGCCAGATTCCCGTGGAGGCGCGGCTCTACGCCGAGAAAAACCGGATCCGACTGATCGGTGTCGACCGCCCCGGCATCGGATCCTCCACACCGCACGAGTACGCAACGGTCATCGGTTTCGCCAGCGATCTGCGGACCATCGCCGACACCCTCGGCATCGACAAGATGGCGATCATCGGGCTCTCCGGCGGTGGCCCCTACACCCTTGGCTGCGCGGCCGCGATGCCTGACCGCGTGGTTGCCGTCGGCGTGCTCGGGGGCGTCGCCCCAACACAGGGAAGTGACGGTATCGGCGGCGGACTGATGGGCAACCTCGGTCTCCCGGTCGCCCCGGTGCTCGAAAAGGCCAGGGCTCCGCTCAGCCTGTTCGCGGCGGGGTTGATCCGCTTGCTCAAGCCGCTCGCCGAGCCGGCGCTGTATCTGTATTCCAGGGTTTCTCCCGAAGGCGACCGGCGCCTGCTGGCGCGCCCGGAGTTCAAGGCGATGTTCCTCGACGACTTGCTCAACGGGAGCCGCAAACAACTGGCGGCGCCATTCGCCGACGTCGTGGTATTCGCCAGGGACTGGGGGTTTGGGCTCGACGAGGTCAAAGTTCCGGTCGGCTGGTGGCACGGCGACCACGATCACATCGTGCCCTACTCACACGGCGAACATGTGGTGGCGATGCTGCCCGATGCCGTGCTCTACCCGCTGCAGGGCGAGAGCCACCTGGGCGGGCTGGGGCAGGCTGAGACGATCATGCAGACCATGAGCGACATGTGGGACACCCACGACGACAACAGTTGACCGCTGGCCGCATCGGGTCCGATCAGCGCTTCAGCCAGCCCTGCACCGTCGGCAGATCGCTGCTGTACGTCTGCATTAAGTCGTCGTGGTAGAGCGTGCCGCCGTTGATCGCAGTGCCGCTGCGCCAGACGATGTGCACCCGGACGACTCCCTTGTTGAAATAGTCGCTGCGATCGGCGGTCCGGCGATTCCATCCGGCTTCCTTGGCAACTGCCGAGACTGCCTGTCGCTCGTCGGTCTCAACCATCGATGATTCCTCAATATCGGGACTGGGTTAGGTGATCGGGAATGCGTTAGGTGCAACCCTATCCCCTGTCAATCTGCTGTCACTCTCACACCAGCTCAGAGCCGGCCAGGTCACCGATAAGGGACCGTCGCAGCAGGTGCATGGCCACCGTTGTTGAGCGCTCGCGAACGTCTGTCCGGTTGCCGGGCAAGGTCGTGGTCCGCGTCACCGTCCGGATTCGTGAGGGACAGTCGGTCAGCGCCACCGAGAAGCACACCGTGCCTACCGGTTTGGTTGTCGTGCCGCCACCAGGCCCCGCGATCCCGGTGATCGCGACGGCGGTGTCGGCGCCGAATCGCTTCAGCGCGCCCCACGCCATCGCCTCGGCGACCGGTTCTGACACGGCGCCGTGCTGTTCGATCAGCGACGAATCGACGTCGAGAAGCGCAATCTTGGCCGCATTGGAGTAAGTCACCACGCCGCCGGCGACGTAGGTGGAGGAGCCCGGCCGCTCGGTCAGCCGGGCGGCCAATAGCCCTGCGGTACATGACTCTGCGGTGGCGATGGTGCGGCCGTCGAGCAGCCCCGCGATCTGGTCGTCGACTAGGGCGCCGTCTTCGGAGAAGATCGCACGCGCGTGCCGGTCGCGAAGCACCGTTAGCAGGTCCGAGTAAGCCCCCGCGTCCTGCGGCTCGTGGCGGGTCACGATCTCCAGCTCGCCACGCCGCAGGCACGTCGTGATCTCCAACCGCTCGAAACCGTCGACGCTGCCTTCAGCCTCGCGCAGGCTGTCGGCCAGGCCTGACTCGGGCAGGCCGAACATTCGTAGCGTCTGCTGCTGGAACCGGGTGCGGCCCGCGATCGCTGACTGGACGGCCTCGGTGGCGATGGCCGCGTCCCACATCGGCTGCAGTTCCCGCGGCGGTCCAGGCAGGACGACCACGGCTGGCGTGCCCGGGATTACTAAACCGGGCGCAGTACCCACCGGGTTGAGAATGATGGCGCCGGCCGGCACCACCGCCTGCTTGCGATTCGCGGCACGCACCGCGTCGAGATCGGCGATGTGGCCGCCGGTCCTCCGCTGCATCAGATTCGTGACGATCTCGTTGATCCTCGCTTCGAGCGGGCCGTCAAGAACCAGATCCCGCTCGCAAAACCGGGCAACGATCTCCACCGTCATGTCGTCGGCGGTCGGGCCGAGGCCGCCGCTGGTGATGATCAGATCAACGTTCTGATCCGCGAGAAAACGTAGCTGCGCTTCGATGTCGGCGGGGCGATCGCCGCACAAAGTGATGTGGCGTAGCTCCACACCCAACTCAAGTAGCCGGTCGGCAAGCCAGGGTCCGTTGCGGTCCTGGACGCGTCCGGTGAGGACTTCGGTCCCCGTCACCACGATTCCGGCCCGTGCGCTCACGGGAGACGACACTACGCACGGGCGCCCGTCGCGCGACTACTTATGGGGTACGTCTACTTGTGGGGTACGTCCAGGATCAGGCCGCCGTCCATGACGAACTCGGCTCCGGTGGAGTAGCGCGATTCGTCACTGGCCAAGAACACCACGAATGTCGCGACCTCGTCGGGTTGACCCGGGCGGCCCAGTGGGATCCGCAGCATGTTGTCGGGGAGGTACTTCGTCATCGGGGTTCGGATGAAGCCGGGGTGCACCGAATTGACCCGAATGTTGTGCGATCCCAACTCGAGTGCCGCGGATTTGGTCAGGCCGCGGACCGCCCACTTCGATGCCACATACGGGTGCACCATGACCGCGCCGCGCAGCCCCTCGATCGAGGAAACGTTGATGATCGATCCGCCGCCCGCGGACTTCATCGCTTCGACCGAAGCCTGC
>CAXMSM010000009.1:0-3637 GCA_964195655.1 uncultured Gammaproteobacteria bacterium
TCGGTGATCTCAACCAACACGGTCCGGAGTCGATCAAGTTCTACACCAAGGTCAAGACCGTCACCGAGCGCTGGCCGTCGGGCATCAAGGATGGCGCCGAATTCGTCATCCCCACCATGAAGTAGCGGCGTTGTCTCCCCAACTATTCGAAATGAACGATCTATTCGAGATGAACAGCGACGAACGCATCATCGTCGAGACCGCGGCGGCATTCGCCGAAAAACGTTTGGCACCATACGCTCTGGAGTGGGACACCAAGAAACACTTCCCGGTCGATGCGCTGCGCGACTCCGCAGAACTCGGGATCGCGGCGATCTACTGCTCCGAGGAGGTCGGGGGGAGCGGCCTACGGCGGCTCGATGCCGTCCGGATCTTCGAAGAGTTAGCCGCGGCCGACCCGACGATCGCATCGTTCATCTCGATCCACAATATGTGTGCCTGGATGATTGACGCCTACGGAACCCCCGAACAGCGAAAGTCCTGGGTACCTCGGCTGGCCACGATGGAGGTCATCGCCAGCTACTGCCTGACCGAACCGGGTGCGGGCTCGGATGCCGCCGCACTGCGAACCCGCGCGGTCCGTGACGGGTCGTCCGCCGGATCAGACTATGTGCTCGACGGGGTCAAACAATTCATCTCCGGGGCCGGAGTCTCAGACCTCTACGTGGTGATGGCCCGCACCGGTGAAGAGGGGCCCCGCGGAATATCGGCATTCGTCGTGGAAAAGGACACACCCGGACTCAGTTTCGGGGTCGACGAAGTCAAGATGGGCTGGAATGCGCAGCCGACCGCCCAGGTGATCTTCGAGAAGGTTCGGGTCCCGGCAGACGCACTACTCGGCGGCCCCGAGGGCGAGGGCGCCGGTTTCGGTGTCGCGATGAATGGACTCAACGGCGGCCGCATCAACATCGCCGCCTGCTCGCTGGGTGGCGCCCAGACCGCCTACAACAAGGCTGCGGGATACGTCCGCGATCGGGAAGCTTTCGGCGGCTCACTACTCGACGAGCCGACCATCCGGTTCACCCTGGCCGATATGGCCACCGCTTTGGAGACGTCGCGAATTCTGTTGTGGCGGGCGGCATCCGCACTCGACGCGGGCTCCCCCGACAAGGTGGAACTGTGCGCGATGGCCAAGCGCTACGTCACCGACGCCTGCTTTGAGGTCGCCGACCAGGCCCTTCAGTTGCATGGCGGCTACGGCTATCTGAAAGAGTACGGGCTCGAGAAGATCGTCCGGGATCTGCGCGTGCACCGAATCCTGGAAGGCACGAACGAAATCATGCGCGTGGTAATCGGGCGGGCCGCAGCGGCGCGCGCCCGCGCGACTTGACGGGGAAGACGGGGAAAATAGCCAGGCGAGCGAAGCGACAGGAGATTTAGATGACGACGATCGCATTCTTGGGGTTGGGCAACATGGGCGGTCCGATGGCCGCCAACCTGATCGGGGCGGGGCACTCCGTACATGGGTTTGATCCGGTGGCTGCCCTCAAAGAGGCGGCAACCGACAAGGGCGCCAGGGTGTTCGACAGCGGCGCCGAAGCGGTGGCCGAGGCCGCTGTGGTGATCACCTCACTTCCCAATGGCGCGGTGGTGAAAGCCTGCTACGCCGAAATTTTGCCGGCCGCGAGCAAGGGAACCCTGCTGATCGACACGTCGACGATCTCAGTCGACGATGCCCGCGAGATCCACCAGCAGGCGGTGGCCGCCGGACTGGCTCAACTCGATGCCCCGGTATCGGGCGGCATCAAAGGCGCAACCGCGGGCACGCTTGCCTTCATGGTCGGCGGCGAGGACGTCGATGTCGAGCGCGCAAAGCCCATTCTGGATCCGATGGCAGGCAAGGTCATTCACTGTGGTGGGTCCGGCGCCGGACAGGCGGCCAAACTGTGCAACAACATGGTGTTGGCGGTGCAGCAGATCGCGGTGGGAGAAGCATTTGTGCTCGCCGAAAAGCTCGGCCTGCCCACACAGTCGCTGTTCGATGTGATCACCGGGGCTACCGGCAACTGCTGGTCGGTACACACGAACTGTCCTGTGCCCGGCCCAGTACCGACGTCACCGGCGAACAACGACTTCAAGCCCGGCTTCGCGACAGCGTTGATGAACAAGGACCTCGGCCTGGCGATGGCCGCGGTGGACTCGACAGGATCCTGTGCGCCGTTAGGTACCCACGCGGCGGAGATCTACGCGAAGTTCACCGAGTCCGACAAGTCCAACGCCGCATTGGACTTCAGCGCCATCATCCAAGCGCTCCGCAGCTAAGCAAACGGGCAAGCTAGGCAGCCGAAGGCCGAGAGGTTTCCTGCCACCTGTCGTGCACAAGCTGGCATTCGGCGACCCGCAGTGGCGCGCCCACAGTGTCGTCACCGTCGATCAGCACAGTCGCCAGCCCGGCGGCGGTGGCCACCCGCTGATTTGCCTGCGAACCCGCGAATACGAGCGCATCCTGGGGCGTAGCACCGAGGTCAGCCAGAGCGACCCGATAAATATTCGAGCCGGGCGCTGCGGCAACGTCAGGGGCGGTTACGACCGTACTGACGATGCCATCGCCGACCAGTTGGCGCACCAGTGGTTCGACCCACGCGCTCCGGCCACTGCTTACGACCCCGATCTCGATCCCGGCGCCGAAAGCATCAGCAATGAGGTCGGCCAGACCGGTTCGCGGCACGATATCGGCGTCCAGAATCGTCTCGTCGAGAATCGTCTCCTTGGCCGCGCAGACCTCGTCGACCAGCACTTCGGCGACCACATCGCACTCAGCACCCACTCCGCGCCTGCGGAGTTCGGCGGCGACGCGGCGTCGTTCGTCCCGCAGCGCCAGCAGTTCGCGGTAGCGCGGGACCGTCCACTCGAGTTCCAATCCGAGCGCAGCGAACGCGGCGTTGAAGGCGGGAAGGTGGCCTGCGCATTCGACGTCAGCGATGGCGTCGAGATCGAAGATGATCGCTTGCAGAGGCTGCACTGTCACGCCGCTGGGCTGGGGCCAATCCCACCAGAATCGACCGGCTCGCCATGCCTTTTGCTGTGTGGCCTGCATACATGAATGGTGGCGCAGGTCACGCGGACCGCGCCTCCCCCATTAGGGGGATTCGCCGAGCCAACATGGTCGAGGCCGACCGCAACCGACTCTTGAGTGGGGCCTCTAAGGTGATGCCTCTAAGGTGACAAAATGGCAAACCCGCCAGTGCGAATTGTCCTCGTCGATGATCACCAGATGGTCATCGAGGGACTCAAGGCGATGCTGGCCGCCTTCGGCAGCCGGGTCACTGTGGTCGGCCAAGCCGTCGGTCCCGATCACGTAGTCGGCGTCGTGACCGATCTCGATCCCGACATCGTGCTGTGCGATGTACGGATGCAGGGGTCGAGCGGCCTGGACGTATGCCAACAGCTACGAGCCCGTGACCCCGACCGCAAAGTCGTGATGCTGTCGGTCTACGACGACGAGCAGTACCTCTTCCAGGCGTTTCGGGTCGGAGCAGCCGGCTACCTACTCAAGAGCATCAGCAGCGAGGAACTGGTGCGTCAACTGGAATTGGTGCACAGCGGCGAGACCGCGATCGACCCCGGAATGGCGGCCCGGGCAGTGGACACCGCGGCGCGATTACAGCGCGATGAGTTCTGGCCCGGCGCTCGCCAG
>CAXMSM010000010.1:0-2182 GCA_964195655.1 uncultured Gammaproteobacteria bacterium
GAGCTCGCCAAGGAACCGGGTGGCGAAAAGGCCGTCGCCAAGCGCGCGAAGAAGGGTATCCCCAGCGCCCGGGCGCGTGTCGATTCGCTGCTCGACCCGGGTAGCTTTCTCGAGGTAGGCGCCCTGGCCAAGACACCCGGCGACCCCAATGCGATGTTCGGAGACGGCGTCGTCACCGGCCACGGCACCATCAACGGCCGACCGGTGGGAGTGTTCAGCCACGACCAGACGGTGTTCCAGGGTTCGGTCGGGGAGATGTTCGGCCGCAAGGTCGCCCGCCTGATGGAGTGGGTGGCCATGGTCGGCTGCCCGATCATCGGCATCAACGACTCCGGAGGCGCCCGCATCCAGGACGCGGCGACGTCGCTGGCCTGGTACGCCGAGCTTGGCCGCCGCCACGAGTTGCTGCGCGGACTGGTGCCGGAAATCTCGCTGATCTTCGGCAAATGTGCCGGCGGCGCGGTGTACTCACCGATCCAGACCGATCTGGTGGTCGCGGTGCGCGACCAGGGCTACATGTTCGTCACCGGCCCTGGCGTCATCAAGGATGTCACCGGCGAAGACGTCACCCTCGACGAACTGGGTGGGGCCGAAGCGCAGGCCCGGTACGGCAATATTCATCAGGTCGTGGAATCCGAGACGGCGGCGTTCCAGTACGCGCGGAACTATCTGAGCTTCCTGCCCGCCAACACATTCGATGACGCACCGGTGGTCAACCCCGGCCTGGAGCCGGAGATCACCCCGCACGACCTGGAGCTGGATTCGATCGTGCCGGATGCGGACAACACCGCCTACGACATGCACGAGATCCTGCTACGGATCTTTGACGACGGCGACGTGTTTTCAGTCGGAGAGCAGTGCGGCCCGGCAATCATCACTGCGTTCGCCCGCGTCGACGGCCGACCGGTCGGGGTGATCGCCAACCAGCCGATGTACATGTCGGGTGCTATCGACAACGAGGCGTCCGACAAGGCCGCCCGATTCGTCCGGTTCTGCGACTCGTTCAACACGCCGCTGGTGTTTGTGGTCGATACCCCTGGGTTCATGCCCGGTGTCGAGCAGGAAAAGGGCGGAATCATCAAGCGGGGCGGCCGTTTTCTCAACGCCGTGGTGGAGGCCTGCGTCCCGAAAGTGACCATTACGGTGCGCAAGTCCTACGGCGGTGCGTATGCGGTGATGGGTTCCAAGCAGTTGACCGCCGACCTGAACTTCGCCTGGCCGACTGCGCGCATCGCGGTGATCGGCGCTGAGGGCGCCGCGCAGCTGCTGGTGAAGCGCTTCCCGGACCCGACTGCGCCCGAGGTGCAGAAGATCAAGGCCGACTTCATCGAGGGCTATAACGCGAACTTGGCGGTGCCCTGGGTGGCCGCCGAGCGGGGCTTCATCGACGGTGTCGTCGAGCCGCACCAGACCCGGCTGCTGCTGCGTAAATCCCTTCATCTGTTGCGGGATAAGCAGATCAGCCGCGTGCAGCGCAAGCACGGCCTGACCCCCATCTAAAGGAGTGTCGATTTTCATGCCGGGACTGAGCCCCGGTGCCCCGATTGCGGATCCGCGGCTGGACCTGTGCGACATCTTTGCGTTCGGTTCACCCACCAATCCCGAACGGACAGCGCTGGTCCTGACCGCCAATCCCGAGGGCGGTCCGCTTCACCCTGACGCCGTCTACCGGCTGGCCATCGATCACAGCGGCGACCTGCGCAGTGACTTCGCGCTGAGCTTTGTCTACTCGGCGCCCGTCGATGGGGCCCAGACGGTGGATGTCTACCTGGCCGTCGGCAAGCAGGCTTCGACGGTCGCGGCGGTCGGGTCCCAGGTATTCGGCGGTGTCGAGGTGTCCTTCGGTGCAGGGGTCACGGCTGTGGAATCCGGTGGGTTGACGTTCGCCGCCGGTGCTCGCAGCGACCCGGCCTTCGTGGACCGCGATGGCACCGGACGGGATTCCCACGCCGAAACCAACGTCATTGCGATGGTGATCGAACTACCCAACAACTATCTGAGTGCCAGTCCCGACGTCCGAATCTGGGGACGGTGCAGCATGCTGAAGGACCGCGAGTGGGTTCATACGGACCGAGTCGGCCATCCGTCACTGGGTGACTTCATCGCCGCCGACAACACGCGTGCGCAATACCGGGCTGGTGAGCCGAACCGCGACAGGGAACTTTGGATGGGGCAGCTCATC
>CAXMSM010000011.1:0-5697 GCA_964195655.1 uncultured Gammaproteobacteria bacterium
GACGATCTTGCCAGCCGTCGCGTGATCCTTCTTGACCAGCAGGGCGTGCACGAGCTCGCGAAGTAGCCACCGGGTGCGCGGGTCGATGCGGCCCATGATGCCGAAGTCGAAGAACACGATCTTGCCGTCGTCGTCGACGTACAGATTGCCCGCATGCAGATCGCCATGGAACAGGCCGTGGCGCAAACCACCCTCGAAGAGGCTGAACAGCAGCGCCTTGACCAGTTCGGTGCCGTCGAAGCCCTTCTTGCGGATCGCAGCGGCGTCATCGATGCGGATACCGGTGATGCGCTCCATCGTCAGCACCCGCTCACTGGTCAGACCCCAGTACACCTGCGGCACCCGGATGTTCTCGCCCAGCGGAGACGCGTGCATATGCGCCACCCATGCGTCCATCGACTGTGCTTCCAAACGTAAATCCAGTTCCTCGGCGAGGTTGTCTGCGAAGTCGTCGACGACGTCCCGGGCCGACAGCCGCTGGCCGAGCTTGGCCCGCTCGACCAGCCAGGCGCCGCGCTTGAGGATCTGCAGGTCAGCAGCCACCCGGCGCCGGATCCCCGGTCGCTGGATCTTCACCACGACCTGCTCACCGGAGTGCAGCGTGGCGTAGTGCACCTGCGCAATCGACGCCGACGCGAACGGCTTCTCGTCGAACGACTTGAACAGGTTCGCAGGCTCGTCGCCGAGATCCTCGCGGATCAGCTTGTGCACGGCGGCTGAGTCTGCGGGTGGCACTCGGTCGAGCAGGCTGCGAAACTCCTGCGACATTGGCTCGCCGAAGGCGCCCGGGCTGGAAGCGATGATCTGGCCGAATTTGACGTAAGTCGGGCCCAGATCAGCGAAGGTCTGTGGGATCTGTCTGACGATCTTCTGCTGTAGCGAGCCGCGCCCGACGAGCTTGGCGACGACGCGAGCGCCAGTCCGGGTGACCTGCCATCCGGTCGCTCCGACGCGGGCGGCTTCGACGGGTATGGGCACCCGGTCCAGCTTGGCGCCCTCGCGGTGCTGTGACTTGGGGGTAGTGGTCATCGTTGCAGTCTCTCAAAATCTGTCGGTCAGTGGAAAATGGGTGTGGACCCCGTCACAATGCCACCGGTTCGCCGAAGTGGCATTCCAGCAGGGCCCCACTCGGTATCTGTCTGTCAAAATGCCGTCTCGGCGAGCAGGTGGCCGACGACGCGTCATTCGCCCACCAGGCCCGGAGCCGCAGGAATCGCGCGCGTGGCTCGGTAGTCTGGAGAAATGCCCATCGAGGTGTTCGCGGCGGAGTCCACCGAACTGTTCACCGGAACGCCCGACGAGCCGCTTCAGATAGTCCGGGTGTCCTACCGTGGCTGCCCTGCTCGGACGACGGTGCGCGTCGAGGGACTGGGATTGCAGACCGTCGGTGAGGCGACCGCAGAACCCGGCGGTGCACTCGTGGAGGTCGCGGTCCAAGTCAACGACCCGGTGCCCGGACAGCGCCGGCAGGCGCGCGCGGTCGGCGCCGAGGGTGCCGTCGACTTCGACTTCACCGTCGCTGAGCCCGGTTGGACGATGTTCATGGTCAGCCACTTCCACTACGACCCGGTGTGGTGGAACACCCAGGCGGCCTACACCAGCTTATGGACCGAGGAGCCGGCCGGTCGATGCCGACAGACCAACGGCTTCGAACTGGTCAGCGCCCACCTCGAGATGGCCAGGCGGGAGCCGGAGTACAAGTTCGTTCTCGCCGAGGTCGACTACCTCAAACCGTTCTGGGACACCCACCCCGAGGACCGCGCGGACCTGCGCAAAATGATCGCCGAGGGGCGCATCGAGATCATGGGCGGCACCTACAACGAACCCAACACCAACCTCACGAGTCCGGAGACCACCATCCGGAACTTCGTGCACGGCACCGGGTTTCAGCGCGAAGTAATGGGTGCCCAGCCTGAGACGGCGTGGCAGCTCGACGTGTTCGGTCACGACCCCCAGTTCCCTGGAATGGCAGCCGACGCGGGCTTGACGTCGAGTTCGTGGGCACGCGGGCCACACCACCAATGGGGACCCATGGCGTCCGAGAACGGACGCGACGGTGACCCCGAGCGCATGCAGTTCGCCAGCGAATTCGAGTGGGTGGCACCGTCCGGGCGCGGTCTGCTGACCCACTACATGCCCGCGCACTACGCGGCCGGATGGTGGATGGACTCGTCGGCTTCGCTGTCGGCGGCCGAGGCGGCCACCTATGAACTATTCACCAGGATGAAGAAGGTCGCGCTGACTCGAAACGTCTTGCTGCCCGTCGGTACCGACTACACCCCGCCCAACAAATGGGTCACCGATATTCACCGCGACTGGAACTCCCGCTACACGTGGCCGCGCTTCGTATGTGCGCTACCCCGCGAATTCTTTGCCGCCGTGCGCGATGAACTGCACGAGAGGGGAAGGACGCCGTCACCGCAGACCCGTGACATGAACCCGATCTACACCGGCAAAGACGTGTCCTACATCGACACCAAACAGGCCAATCGCGCCGCCGAGAATGCAGTCCTGCACGCTGAGAGGTTCGCGGTATTCGCCGGGTTACTGACCGGCGCAACCTATCCTGAGGCGGCCCTGGCCAAGGCTTGGGTCCAACTGGTCTACGGTGCCCACCACGACGCGATCACTGGATCGGAGTCCGACCAGGTCTACCTCGATTTGCTTACCGGCTGGCGGGAGGCATGGCAGCTGGGGAGTGACGCGCGGGACCGTGCGCTCACATTGATCTCCACAGCGATCGACGCATCGGTGGTGGTATGGAACCCTCTGGCACACAGTCGCTCTGATGTTGTGACGCTACATGTGGACGAACCTATGTCGGGGCATATCGTCGACAGCGAAGGCCAGCATGTTCCCGTACTTTCTGAACACGGCGGACATTCGATCACCTGGCTGGCCCGGGATGTGCCGTCGCTGGGCTGGCGTTCCTACCGGCTGGTGCCCGGTGGCCGCACTGAGGAATGGAAGCCGTTGGCAGGCAGGGACTTCACTGAAATTGCCAACGATCACTACCGCCTACGGATCGACGAGGCGCGAGGCGGTGGGGTCAGCTCGCTGATCGCAGCCGGCCGCGAACTTATCGCCGACGGTCGCGTAGGCAACGAGTTGGCCGTGTACGACGAATACCCCGCACATCCCACCGCAGGGGAGGGGCCATGGCATCTCCTGCCCCGGGGGCCGGTCATCACGTCGTCGCAGACTTCGGCGACCGCGGTGCTCGGGTATCGCAGCGCGCTGGGCGAACGCCTCATCGTTACCGGAGAGATCCCCGGACTGCTGCGCTACACCCAGACCTTGACGCTGTGGCGGGGGGTGGATCGCCTCGACTGCCGTACCACCATCGACGAGTTCAACGGGGCGGACCGTCTGCTCCGGCTGCGGTGGCCGTGCCCGGTGCCGGGCGCCATGCCGGTCAGTGAGGTCGGAAACGCCGTGATCGGCCGCGGCTTCGGCCTGCTGCACGAGCCTGGGTCGACGCAGTCAGTGGACACTGCGGTCTTCCCGCACACACTGGATAACCCGGCATACGGTTGGTTCGGGTTGTCCTCCCCGGTGCGGGTGCTCTTTCGCGGCGGCAACGTGCGGGTGATCTCGGTGGCCGAGGTCGTTACCCCGGCCCGAACCGATGCCGTTACCGACTCACTGATCCGTGAGCTGATGACGGCACTCGCCCGTGCGGGGGTCACCGCCACGTGCACGGCCGCCAACGCGCCTCGGTACGGTGATCTCGCGGTCGACTCGAACCTGCCCGACGTGCGGATCAGTGTCGGTGGCGCCGCCGAGAATGCCTTTACCGCCACGGTTCTCGGATCGTCGGCTGGTTCGTCCCGGGTGTGGATCGCGGCGGCCAAGCCACTGCGTGATATCTGGGTGCCCGGCGCCGATTTGCGTGGCCCGGACGCACTTCCGGTCCTGGTAATCGGCGCAGACGGAGACATCGCCGCCGCGGTCGCTGCGTTGATCGGCGACCTTGCCGACGCCGAGATAGTCCTCGACCAGGACGCGCCAGTTGGGGTGCAGGATTTCGAATCGCGCACCGTCGCAGTGATGAACCGCGGAATGCCCGGCTTCGCTGTTGACACCGACGGCACCCTGCACTCGTCCCTGCTGCGTTCCTGCACGGGGTGGCCGTCAGGAACCTGGATCGACCCGCCCCGGCGCACCGCTCCCGACGGGTCGAACTTCCAACAGCAGCACTGGACCCACACCTTCGATTACGCCGTGGCATCGGGTGAAGGCGACTGGCGCGATATCGATATGCCCTCCCGCAGTGCGGAATTCAACCAGCCTTTGCAACCCGTCATCGCTAGCCATGACCCGACCTACGGTGGGCTGCCCGGGTGGGGATCGCTGTTGCAGGTCGAGCCGGAACGCGTCGCGAGTATCGGTGCGCTCAAGGTGGTGGGCAACCCGACTGCCGGTGGTAGTGCTCGTCACGCCGATCCAGCCGAGGGCATCGTTGTTCGACTCGTCGAGACGCTGGGTCGTGACGCCGAGGTGACCGTACAGTCGGGGCTGAGGAGCGTCTCGTCCCCGACACGTCTTGATTTGATCGAACAGCCGCTTGGCGGTGAAGCCGACACCGTACGACTACAGGGTTTCGAGATCGTCACGCTGCGAGCGCAACTCAACCTTTCACGCGTCCTGGGCGCTGAACAGATGAACCTGGCACCGGAGGCTGAACCCGCCCAGCCGCTGTACGCAAGATACTGGCTGCACAATCGCGGACCCGCCCCGCTCGGCGGGCTGCCGGCCGTCGCGCACCTGCATCCGCATCGGCTCGAGGCCGCCTTCGACACTGTGGTCCCGCTCAGGCTCACAGCGGTGAGCGACGCGACCGACACCGCATTGCACGGCAGGGTGCGCTTGGTGGCGCCGCCCGGCTGGGATCTTGGAATGTCTGAACTGCCGTTCGTGCTGCCGCCCGGCGGATACCTGGAGTCCAGCGTTGAGGTGGCCGTGCCCGACGGGGCGGGCCCCGGTCTGTACCCGGTGCGGGCCGAGTTGGCCGCGACCGGTAGCGCCATTCCTGCGTCTTGGCACCAGACTGTCGAGGATGTCTGCGTGATCTCGCTCGGAAATCATGACGATGAGATGCTGCGACTGGTCGCCGAGCCCCGGGCTGTCGATCTTGCCGCGGGTGAAACGGCGCGGATGTGCGTGACCGTGGGCACCGACGCACACGCCGACCTGGCGGTGGAAGCGCATGTAATATCGCCGTGGGGAACTTGGGAGTGGCTGGGCCCCAACATCGTCGGTGGCGTCCTGCCGGCGCGGGGGACTGTCGATCTGCATTTCGACGTCGCGCCGCCGGCATGGACGGAACCGGGTCAGTGGTGGGCGTTGATTCGCGTCGCGTGTGCGGGGGAGCTGGTGTACTCGTCGGCGGTCTCGGTGCGGGTGCGGCATGCGCGTTGAACTTGCGGCCACAGTCGGGAGCGAGTCGGTGACCGTCGCTGACGTGGACGCCCGGGAATGCGTTCTGCGCGCGGGTGTTTCAGTTCACGCGCTGCCCAGGCCCGGAACCAGCGAGGCCCGACAGCTGCGTCGGTGGATCACCCAGGTTCTCGTTGCCGAGCGGGTGGTGGCGGCCGAAGCCAAGGCGCTCCGTGCACTGAAGCTCGGTGGATATGAGGAGAACGCGCCGTCTGAATGGGAGCTGTTGCCCGACGAGGTCGCCCGGCTGGAGATCGG
>CAXMSM010000012.1:0-2456 GCA_964195655.1 uncultured Gammaproteobacteria bacterium
AAAGGACTGACGGGGGTATCGGATGAGGTCGCGGCCCGCGAACGCAAGACGAGCGTCAACCCCACCTATCTGGATGCGGCCGCCCTGGTCATCATCCGGTCACGGCAAATCGCTGCCCATCCCGGAATCGCCGGTCACGAACCAGATCTCGAAGCAGGTCGGAAAGTCGCCCAAACAATGAACGAGGCGATCGGCATCATCCGCGACGCTACCCCCGGTGCCGGCACCTATTCGAGCGAATCCGACTTCTTCGAACCCGACTGGCAGCGCGCCTACTGGGGTGCGAATTACGATCGGCTACTGGCAGTCAAGCGGACAATCGATCCTGGCAACCTGTTTCGGGTTCGTAACGGGGTCGGCAGCGAGTAGCCCACAAGGTAGGACGAGCGCCTCAGCCCATGCGACCGGCGTCGACCAGCCGGATCACCGCCGCGCCCTCCTCGTCGGAGGCCGCCAACTGCACCTCCACCTCGAAGCCCCAATCATGATCGCCCGCAGGGTCATCCAGGATCTGCCGCACCCGCCACACGTCGTGTTGGCGGTCGATGATCAGTAGCGCCGGACCGCGGGCGTCGGCGCCGGTTCCCACGTCGTCGTGGTCGTCGAAGTACGCGCGCACGACATCCTCCCATCGCTCTGCTGTCCAACCGGCGTCGGCGTCGAGCAGACCCAGGTCATACCACCGGCGCCGGGCGAAAAGTTCTACCCTCCGGAACAACGCATTGCGCACCATCGCCGTGAATGCCCGCTCGTTCCCGGTCAACGGGCGCGGTCGAGTCGGCACCGGCGCATTCAGTGGTTGGTCGTCGCTGGTGAGCTGCTCCCACTCGTCGAGAAGACTCGAATCGACTTGGCGCACAAGCTCACCCAGCCATTCCACGATATCGATGAGCTCCTCGGTCCGCGCTGCGGTGGGCACTGAAGACCGCAGCGCCTTGAAGGAGTCGGAGAGGTAGCGCAATACCGCGCCCTCCGAACGGGTCAGCCCATAGACGCTGACGAACTCTCGGAAGGTGAAGGCCCGCTCCCACATCTCGCGCACGACAGACTTCGGCGACAGGTGCGCATCAGCTGCCCATGGGTTGCTCTGCAGATACACCTCGTAGGTGTGCTCGAGCAGCTCCTCGAGCGGCTTGGGATAGGTGACGTCATCCAGCAGTTCGATACGTTCGTCGTACTCGATGCCCTCGGCCTTCATCTCGGCGACGGCCTCGCCCCTGGCTTTGTTCAGCTGCGCCGCCAGGATCTTGCGGGGATCTTCGAGGGTCGCCTCGATGACCGAGACAACGTCCAGCGCAAAGTTTTCAGCTGCTGGGTCGAGTACATCGACGGCGACGAGGGCGAACGTCGACAGCGGCTGATTGAGGGCGAAGTCGGCCGGCAGGCCGACGGTCAATCGGTAGCGGCGTCCGCCGGATGGTTCGTCGACCCGTTCCATGACGCCGGCCTGCAGCAGGGACCGGGCGATACCGACCGCCTCGCGGACATGCTGAAGTTGTCGCTTGCGCGGCTCGTGGTTCTCGGTAAGCAGGCGTCGCATTGCGGCGAACGGGTCACCGGGACGGTCAACCACATCGAGGATCATTGCCGTCGAGACGCGCATGTTGCTGGTCAGCGGCTCCGGCGCAGCGTCGACCAGTCGGGTCATGGTCGACTCACTCCACGGCACCATGCCCTCGGGTATCTTGCGGCGCACCAGCTTTCGGCGCTTCTTCGGGTCATTGGCTACCTTGGCGAACTGCTTGAGGTTCTCCACCTCGTGCTCGGGCGCTTGGATGACGACGGTCCCGGCGGTGTCGTAGCCCGCGCGCCCGGCCCGCCCCGCGATCTGGTGGAAATCGCGTGCGGTGAGCAGTCGGGTGCGGGTGCCGTCGTATTTCGACAGCGCTGAGAAGACGACGGTCCGGATCGGCACGTTGATTCCGACGCCGAGGGTGTCGGTACCGCAGATCGCTTTGAGTAGCCCGGCCTGGGCCAGCTGTTCCACCAACCGCCGGTACTTGGGCAGCATTCCGGCGTGGTGCACACCGATGCCGTGCCGGACGAGTCGCGACAGGGTGGAACCAAAGGCCGTAGAAAACCGGAACGCCCCGATCATGTCGGCGATCGCCGCTTTCTCCTCTTTGGTGCTCACGTTGATGCTCATGAGTGCCTGCGCCCGCTCCAACGCTGAGGCCTGGGTGAAGTGGACGACGTAGATCGGCGCCCGCTGGGTGTTGAGCAGGTCGCCGATCGTCTCGTGCATCGGTGTGGTCGCATAGCTGTAGAACAGCGGCACCGGGCGTTCGGCATCGGCGACCAACGCAGTTGGCCGGCCAGTCCGTCGGGTGAGGTCCTCGCGCAGGAATGTGACATCGCCAAGGGTGGCCGACATGAGCAGGAATTGGGTGTCCGGAAGCTCGAGCAGCGGCACCTGCCAGGCCCAGCCCCGCTCGGGGTCACCATAGAAATGGAAC
>CAXMSM010000013.1:0-4808 GCA_964195655.1 uncultured Gammaproteobacteria bacterium
TCGGCGTCGGTGACGTAAATGTAGGCGCCGGTTCGTGAGTCTCGGCGCAGCGCGGCCGCGTCCTGACGGACCGCGGCGATGGCCTGCGCGACGGTGGCAGCGGGTGCAACGAGCAGTGCCTCGGGCACCATGTGTGCCGCCAGTTCGTGATCGACTGAATCCAGCAGGTCCTCCGCAGTGTCGGCATCGAGAACCGCACCGAGCTGTCGAAGTTCGGACCTGCTGAGCTTGGCGAGCTGGCGACTGCGCTCTGCGGGCAGCGGCACCGCCTTGAGCCAGTTTGCGACCTGTCCGGTGGGCAACACATCCCGCAGCGCCGGGGTGGCGTGGGTGGTCGAGGACATGACTCTCCTTCGATGGGGGCCCGGCGGCGGAAACCCGCACCCGCACTTTCGCCAAACAGCACGGCGAGAAGGTGAATCGGTGGTGAACACGCGGTAGACCGGGGGATTGCCCAGAAGGTGGTGAAGGTTGAGTTCCGTGGGGTGGATCCCGCCATTGGGCAATCCGTGGACGGCTTCGACCCTACGGCCCTCTGACTCTGAAGTGAGGTATGCGAATCGCCGACCCGGATGCCGGCCCCGATGGCGGCCTGAAAGTATCGGGAGTGTGGGCAACAAAGAACGCTCGAGAATCGTGATGTCCGACGGTGAGATCGCCGAGTTCATCGAACACAGCCGCACCGCCACCATGGCCACTGTGCTGCCCGGCGGCCGGCCGCACCTGGTCGCGATGTGGTACGCGGTGCTCGACGGAGAGATTTGGTTCGAGACGAAGGCCAAGTCCCAGAAGGCGGTCAACTTGCGCCGTGACCCGACCATCACCGTGATGATCGAGGACGGCCAGACCTACGACACGCTGCGCGGTGTGTCCCTCGACGGACAGGCCGAGATCATCGACGACCCCGAGACGAACCTTCGGGTCGGCATTTCTGTGTGGGAGCGTTATACGGGGCCGTATACCGACGAGATGCGCCCGTACGTCGACCAGATGATGAACAACCGCATCTGTGTGCGCGTCGTACCGTCCCGGATGCGCAGCTGGGATCACCGCAAGCTGGGCATGCCGGGGATGCCGCTGTCGGGCAGCACCGCGCAGTACCTCAGCTGAGGTACTGCGCGCAGCGGTGCGAACCGGGGTTCGCCAACGCGGTGGCAGTGGCGCTGCCGATCGGGCAGACGCTAGCGGTTCGACAGCAGATGTTTGACGTCGCGCGAAACCGGGTCGACTACGGCGGCGAACTCGTCGTGCTTCTCGACGAAGGCCGCGATCAACGGACAGACCGGGACGATCCGCAGCCCCTGAGCCCGAGTGGCTTCCAGCGCTTCGCGCACGAGAATGGTCGCAAGCCCGCGTCCTCCGAACTCGTCGTCGACCTCGGTGTGGGGGAAGATGCGCCGGCCGTCATGGTCGATGAACTCGGTGAAACCGACCCTGTGCCCGTCGACGGAGATGCTGAAGCGGTCCGCCTCGACAGTGACTTCGGTGAATGACGAAGCAGCACAGCCGACTTCGGCGGGCACGGCGCCAGTGTTGCTCACTGTTCCCACAGTAGTCCGCGCTGCGCCCCGATCGTTAGGAGCCTGCGTTGACCCTCTGCGGCGGGCCAGGAGACCAATACACCCAAACCCGGCGGGACTGTTCAGCCGCGTCCACTGTCGACTCCGCCTGAGGCCGCCCGCAGCGTCAGGCGCTGGCGGCGTAGTAGGCGCGGCGCTCGCGGACCGGGTAGCCGTTGCGCTCGGCCAGTGACTTGAGTTGCCTCAGCGCAAACGTCCGTCCGCGGCCGGCCTCGGGTACGTAGATGCCGGCCCACAGCCCCTCCGCGCGGGGCAGTTCGCATGCTTCTCGGGCGCACATCCACCTGCGGGGGCACGACCGGCAGATGATCTTGGCCTCGTCATCGGCGGTGGTGGTCCACCGTTCGGGTTCACTGGTGCACGCGCCGATTGGCGTTTCATCCCACAGCAATGCGGTCATCGGTCTCACTCCTCTGCGCTGGGCGGCCGGTTCGCCGCGGCGCTACGGAACATAATCCACAAACCGTAGCGATGCAACAGTTAATGCAACGGAACGCAGCCGCTGAGGTCAGCATCAGCGGATCAACCGCAGGACGCGGCGGTGTGAGCTATAGCTGTTGAACAGGTACTTCATCGCGTGGAGCGACGAAGGGACGAGCGGGAACATTCCGCGAAGTTCTTGTTGCGTCGAAGCAGTTCCGGTACCCGTAAAGGTGTAGCTTTGACACGGAACCATCGCGTTTCAACGAACCAAGTCGTAGCAGTGGTACGACCGTTTGGTAGTGACTGGGCGCAGATCCGACCACATAGCACGAGGAATCCCGGCAGATGACCAACGCGGAGTCGATCGACGAATCGACTTACGTGCCGGATCCCGGAATGGTCAGAGCGGGGGCTGCCGCAGCGGCCCGGCGGCGCGAACTCGACATCAGCCAACGTGGCCTCGCCGCCGACGGAGTAATCAATGCGGGCGCGTTGATCGCCTTCGAAAAGGGCCGAAGTTGGCCGCGGGAACGAACCAGGGCAAAGCTCGAGGAAGTCCTGAGATGGCCATCGGGCACTATCGTGAGGCTGCGCCAAGGCGAACCGGTTCGGCTCCCGGAACCCGCACTGGCAACGTCGGTGGTTGGCGACGAGGTGTCGTTGATCGCGCAGGCGGTCATCACCGCTGCCGGAACCTTCAGCTCCACCGTGGCTGCGCTACCAGCCGTCCACGACCCCGCGTTCACGCCGCGGGTGACCGGGATCCTGTCGGATCTGCGCCAGCTCGAAGCGGTCGCAGCGCGAGCGGCGCGGATCGGTCGGGTCACCCCGGCACTCATCAAGGCACTGGGCACGGTCCGGAGCCTTTACGACGACCTGATGGTGCGTGCTGCGGGCGCGCCTGAGGCGACGCTCGGGCAGCGGCTGTACGCCGCACGCCGCGGTGCGAACCTGACGGCGCTCGAAACTGCTCAAGCCGCAGGCGTTTCCGAGCGTGTCATCCAGCAGACCGAAGCCGAGGAGCCGGTGTCCGGCGCAGACGCCGGAGCCATCGCGGAGTTGGTCGCGGAGATCGCCTGAGTTGCTCAATGCAGGTCGCGAGACCGGGCGTCCTGCGTCGGGAAATGTGTGGCCAGGGCAGCGCAGACCTCAAGGAGCCGCCGGCGTGCTGATGGCGACATCCCGCGAGACCCGTCGATGACACCTCCAGGACGCAGGTGTTCGTCGAACGGAACCTCGACGACCAGCTGGCCCTGACTCGAGAACTGTTGCACGAGAATCGTCCTGGTGCGTTTGTCGGCATGATCGTCGGAGTCGTTGAGCACCACGATTGTGCGCTCCAACAGATTGGTCAGGCCCCGATTGGCGAGCCAATCCAACGTCTGCCCGGCCGCGGCCGCACCGTCCACCCACGGCGTGGACACCACGACCACCGCGTCCAGGTCGCGCAGTACCTCCTGTGTCACAGGAGTGTCTATCGTCGAGCTGCAGTCGATGATAGAGATCGTGAAGTGGCGATCTAGCCGGGCCGTCGCCTCGCGGTAGATCGCCGGGTCCAATACCCGTCGACGGGCCGGTGTCGCTTCACCTGCCAGCACGAACAGCCCGGCAGCGTTGCTGCCGACCCGGCTGCGAACGTCGGCGAACGTCTCGAGGTGCTCATCGCCGACCAGCTCCCAGAACGAGCCCTGTGCTTTCGGGTCAACGCGGCTGCCGAGCTTGCCGAAGGCGGTGTCGGCATCAACGGCGACAACCCGGTCGTCCTGACGCAGCTCGGCAAGAATGGATCCGATGCAAGCCGACACTGTCGTCTTTCCTGCGCCGCCCTTGCCCATCACGCCGATCTTGAAGTGCCCACGCAGCGGGCCGCGGATCTTGGCCTCGAGTTCGGCGAGGTGACGTTCCTCGGGTGAGGGTCCGAGGTTGAGAAGTCCAAAGGTGCCCTTGTAGACCGCAAGCCGCCACCCGCGTCCGGGCGCGGGTTTGCGGACGGGCACGAGTTCTTCAGCGCGGATGAGGTCGGCGTAGGAATCGTGCTGCGGGCTTGCCGGGTGGCTGTTGGATGGCTGGGCGGGCCAGGCCGTGCCGCCGCGATGCTGCGGCGGGCCCGGGCGTGCAGGAGGTGCGGCGGGTCGTGCGGTTTCCGGCCTCGCCGTTGGGCGAGGCTGGCCCCACGCGTCGGGGCCCGTCCACCCCGGTTCTCTGCGCAACGCGTCATCGCGGTCGGTCACAAAACGTCTCCTCCGGATGGGACTCAGATGCTCGCTGCCACTCAGCATCCGCAAGGCTAGCTGGCCGGTACTCCGAGCAAACTTTCCGCGGGTCGGCGAAACAGTCTGGACTGCGGTACCAAAGGGCGGCCTCGAAGAGGGGCCGACGCGCCTAGTGGGCTTCGTTGGGGTCATACCGGAGGACGGCAACCACCAGGTCCACAGTCAGCGAAGAAGGTGACCAAAATCATAATATCTCCAGTTCACGGTACAAGTCGACTTCGCGAGTGGGCACCCCAGGGTCACCGGACTTCTGCCCGCCTGGACCCTCAGAATTCATGTGAGGAAGGGGGTTTCCCCGCTGGTACGCTGCCCCTGAAGGAGGTGTGCGCACATGGTTGAAAACGACGGCGCTGAGCATGTCGGCAAATTCCGAGCCGATCTCGTCGACGGGCACAGCGCGCCAACGGCCGCACCCCAGGGACCTCGCCCGCAGCCTCCGTCGTCATCTTCCGGAACGTTCGGGAGGGTGGGAAATGCCGTCAAGGGTGCATTTGGTTCCCCGATCCTGGACGCGGGGCAAGTTCTCATCGCC
>CAXMSM010000014.1:0-3118 GCA_964195655.1 uncultured Gammaproteobacteria bacterium
GCAGCCAGGATCACCGCGTCGTCTCGCGTCGCCTGTTCACCGAACAACATGGTGCGCAACCCGTACAGCGCGTCACCTGGACCCGCACCAGAGACCACCGCGCCGAAGCCACCCAGGCACAGCACTGCGGCGGCTGCGGAACCCACCACCGCCAGCGAGAATCGTCGACGGCGGCCAACCGATCCGTGGTCCAGCATCCGGGCGGCCTCGTCGGTCGTCACCAACTCGCTCGCGGGAGTCTCGCGGACTTCGTCGCGCCAGCCCGCCAGCAGGTTCGCCAACTCGGCCTCGTCGTGATCGGTCGGGTACGTCGGCTGCTGCGATGCCAGCGCATCGAGGAACTGATCGCTGCGGTTAACCTCGTTGAGCGAAGGATCCCCGCCGTCGGAATTCCAGCGTCCGAAATCAGGCATGGTCACCTCCCGTCTCCGAAATCTCAGTTTTCAGCCGCGCCAGCGCACGATGCTGCGCGACTCGCACCGCCCCCGCGGTGCTGCCGACAGCATCCGCGGTCTCCTCCGCGCTCATACCGACGACTACTCGCAGGACCAGAATCTCCCGCTGCTTCTCCGGGAGAATCTGCAGTAGCTCTTTCATCCGGGCCGACTGCTCGGAGTCAATCGCCAACTGCTCGGGCCCCGACTCGCCAGAGAGCCGTTCCGGGACGACATCCCACGGATCTGACTTGTTGCGCGCATTCGCACGGTGGGCGTCAGCGACCTTATGTGCAGCGATGCCGTAGACGAAGGCCAGGAACGGTCGTCCCTGATCCTTGTAGCGCGGCAGCGCTGTGATGGCAGCCAAGCACACCTCCTGTGCGACGTCGTCTGCTGAGAGACCACTTCGCTCCATAGCCCCCACCCTCGCCCGGCAGTACCGAACGATGATGGGGCGGATGGTCTCCAGCACCTCCCGGAGTGCGCCCCGATCGCCGTTCACTGCATCTGCGACGACAGAATCGAGACGTTCTCTCGAAATGGTCATCGTGGCCGATCTCTCCAGTGTTACGTCGAGGGCACATCCCGGCGGGGAGGTGGTTGTTCTGCCGGCAGGCAGGTGGCCGCACTACTCGGTGCGGCTCAGCTAAACAATAACGACCAGATCGGTCACAACGCGGTTACCGCGGGCGCCACACGCCGCCCCTTTGAATCACGGTCTTGGCAGACGCCTCGCGCAGGGCCGCTAGTTCGGCGTACGAATGCTCCTCGCTGCCAATTTCCGCGAGCAAGCATGCCACCGCCCAGCGCAATGGGACCAGGCCGGACGATCCGGTCTGCCGCAACGCTTCGTCCGCTTCCCGGCGCGACGCGTCGATGTCACCATTGCTGCATCGCGCGGCGGCAAGAATGACGCGAGATTTTACGGCGTGCCGCGCTGAGGCCAGGGTCGCAGCCAGCTCAACGGCACGTTCGGCAGCCGCGATTGCGGACGCGCCGTCCCCGCTGACCATCGCAAGTTCGGCCGACACCCACGCCAACCGCACGGGCAGGCGGGCCGGCGTCGAAGCGGTAATCAGATCGGCCGCGCACTGCAGTGCCCGTGCCGAGGCCGCGAACCGGCCGACACCCAGCGCGTCGGCAGCCAGCCCGACGAGCGCATCGGCGGCCGGGGTCGCAACGCCGTCGGCCAGTATCAGCGCCTGCCCGTCCAACGACCGGGCTCTGTCATGCCACCCGAGCTGACGAAGAAACGACGCCCGCGTGCTGAGGCCTAGCGAGGCGAGCGGGCCGGGCGGCGCAAGCCGCCGAAGCCGGTCCAGGTCGGACAGCGCGCTGCTGTAACGACCCTGCCCACCTGCGGCAACCGCGCGCAACCACAGCTCGTGTGGAGTCACGGCAGGCGACAGCGGCCAGCACCCCGGGTTGTTTCCGAACGCCGCGTCATCCAGGCTGACTGCGGCGGACGCGGACCTGATGCTCATCGGCTGGGGACGCTACCAAGCCGGACGCGCTTTGAAAATCACGTTGGTTAACAGTTGATGATTGCCGCGTTACCGCCATGTCAACCGCCGGCCGAAAACCGAAAGATGCTTGAGCGTCACAGCGCGAACTGGTGAGCCAAAACAGCTACCCACCTCGCACGGCGGTCTCATCTACCAGCAACCCATTCGCTGCCAACGCGTCGCGTTGATGAACGTGATGTAAATTCCCGCCCGCGGCCGTGCGATCGTGCACAGCCCAGGCCATTGACGGCCATTCCGACGCCCTTCTACGTTGTGTGCACGAGTAGTCATCGGCGACTGCACTCGGACCTGTTCCACGACTCACACGACCCACACATCCAACGGGCATGCGAACTGGATGTGCAGACAGGGGTATCCAGTGCCACAGCCGCAAGAGCTACCCGGGCCGAACGCCGACATCTGGGATTGGCAGATGGCCGGCCTGTGCCGGGGAGTCGAATCCTCGATGTTCTTCCACCCGGATGGCGAGCGCGGACGCGCCCGCGCCTGCCGGGAGATGCGTGCCAAGGAAATGTGCCGCAGCTGCCCCGTGATCACCCAATGCCGCACCCATGCGCTGGCCGTCGGTGAGCCCTACGGCATCTGGGGTGGTCTCAGCGAGTCCGAGCGCGAGATGCTCCTCAAGCGGCGGATTCGCCGCACCGCCTGAACCGCCTATTGGCCCGGTTGCACTCTTGGGTTTCACTCTTGAGTTGCGCTCTTGAACAGGTGCGTAACGTCGTGGCGATTATCTCAACGATTTCGCACCGCTGCGTTACGCAACCGGCCGCGCACTCCATACGAAAGCACCCCCGGACGAAATCACCCCCGGCCCAACAGGACCGGGGGTGCTTCCTACCGCGTGGTACTAGTGCGATTGACCATTCTTAGTGCGAATGGCCGTGACCATCGGCCTCTTCCTCGACCGGCTTCTCCACAATCGCGGTCTCGGTGGACAGGATCATTCGGGCCACCGACGCCGCATTGACCACGGCCGAACGGGTGACCTTGACCGGGTCGATGACGCCGTCGGCGACCAGGTCGCCGTACTCCAGCGTGACGGCATTGAAGCCATGCCCGGCCGGTAGCTCGCAGACCTTGTTCACCACGACCGCCCCGTCCAGTCCGGCGTTGGAGGCGATCCAGTACAGCGGTGCCGACAGTGCCGACGAGAAC
>CAXMSM010000015.1:0-5236 GCA_964195655.1 uncultured Gammaproteobacteria bacterium
CGGCGCATGGAAGCCGGGCTGGAACAATTGCGCCACAACATCGAGTACGGCACCTGAGGAGAGTCGTGCTTCAAAGCAAGCAGCGCCGCTCTCCCGCCGAGGAACACTTAGAGAAGGGTCGCGGCACAGTAGGACCCGATACCCACGCGGGCCCACCTGTGGATGCTTCTGCAACATATCTGACCACCTCCACATGCCGCCATGTCTGGCACTTGACCTAACCGACTGCGTCAGCATGCCAAACGTGGAGTCCGACACCGGATGACCCGCTTCATGAGCGAGTTCATGTTCGGCAAAGCACTACACCAGTGGGCGGCCGGTGCGAATACGCCAGTCAACGTCCTTGAGTAGGACGTTGAACGGGAATTGGCGCATGAAACTGGGCGCCAGGTTGTTGACGGTGCGCAGGACGGTCATCAACAGGTCAAACCCCTGCTGACGGCCCGCGTCCCAAGGCAGTCGCATCTCGTCGCGAAACCGCTGTGGCAGAAAGCCAGTGGTGATCAACAACGCCAGACTCTCCGTACCACCACGCAACGGCCAGGGTAGCGAAAGTCCACGCAACCGAGACGCCGCGATCGGATACAGATACTCGCGGACCGCGTCATCAATGTGGATCTCATCCAGTGACTTCTGCCAGTACCGGTCGAACGCGGCCCGATCGGCCGGCCACATGTCCTCGGGCACCTGGAGCATCGTCGCCAGTGACCGGCCCTGCAGGTAGATCTGATCCGCGGTCTGCTCGTCCATCTCGCCGACCAGGAGCCGATACACGTCGACGGTGCCCTTGTATAGACACGCCCCAACCCAGAGCTGGAGGTCCTTGTCGAAGGCGTGGTATTCGACCGGGCTCGACTCGGCGGAGAACACCTGTGCATGCGCACGGTTGACGGCGCCACGGAACGCGGCCTTCTGCTCGTCGGTCCCATTGGTGGACACCGCGAGGTAGGTGAAAGTGGTGCGCGCTCGCTTGATCGGGTGCCGATCGACCCGACCGCTCTCGACTGGGCTCTCCATCACGCCGTATCCGACGCCGGGCCGCGCGAGCTGCATGATCACATTGGCGGGGCCGGCCAACAGACCTAGGCCCAGCATCCCGTCTGAACCGGACTTTCCCGAGCCCGCGGGAACTCCCGCGTCGCTCACCGCACGTTCGACCTGCGGCGTGGACGTACTCGTCGATTCGTTCACCGTCATGGACGGCTCCTCTCCGCGAAGGTACCCAAAAGTGCGAACGTGTGTTTCCTGATATTGCTCCCGCCCCGGTCAAGTGTCAATATGGAGGCATGTCCCTGGTCCGTCCCTATCGCGGTGTAGATGCGAAACAGCGGATCGCAGACCGCAGGCACCGTCTACTGGAAGCCGGCTTGGACCTGCTCGGCGGCCCAGCCGATTCCAATGGGCAAGCCATCCACGGCGACCTGACCGTCCGAGCTATCTGTGCGCAGTCCGGTCGCGCGGCGCGCTGTTTCTATGAGAGCTTCACCGACAAGGACGAGTTCGTCGGCGCCGTGTTCGACTGGGTGGTCGCCGACATCGCCGCCACCACCCAGGCGGCCGTCACTGCCGCCCCGGCGCGGGAGCAGAGCCGCGCAGGCATGACCAACATCGTGCGCACCATCTCCGAGGACGTCCGAGTCGGCCGGCTGCTGTTCAGCGCGCACCTTGCCAATCCGGTGGTAGTGCGCAAACGCGCGGAATCCGGCGCCCTGTTCGCGTTGCTGTCGGGACAGCATGCCGGTATCGCCCTGCAACTTGAGCCCAACGACCGAATCAAGGCGGCTGGGCATTTCGTGGTGGGTGGTGTCGCGCAATCGCTGAGCGCCTGGCTCTCCGGCGATATTGGATTCACTCCGGACCAACTGACCGCCCAGCTCGCTGCACTGATCGACCAACTCGCCGATCCCGCTCTGTACCGAGACTGAGTCCCAGAATCCGGCGAAGCTAAAAGCGACTCAGCGGGTTCGTCCAGCGGAGGCCGGGAAACCGCATGAAATCTGTATCGGCAGAAATCATTTCGACTCCATGCTCGACCGCCAGGGCAGCCAGTTGCGCATCAGAGACGAGATTGCCGGTGATCTCGACCTGGTCGCACAGTCTCGCGTACACCCGCGCTGTGAGCTCCGTTGCAGGCGGAATCCACACGACGGGGGCCGCCAGCCAGTCCTCTACGTATCGCCAGGCGTCGGCGGCCGACAGAGGCCTCTCGGTGACTCGGGGATGCGTCGCGATTCTGAGGAAAGCTCCGATGGTTTGCCAGGGCAGCCCGACTCGGCTATCCCCGTGAAGTACTTCCTCCAGCCAAGATGCGGCGGCAGCGTTATGAATGCTGCTTTCGTCCACTGCATACAGCAGCAGGTTGGCGTCAACGATCATCGTCGAGCAAATCGAGCACGTCAGCAACGTTTGTGACGTCAACCTTGAGTCCGATCCGCGAGGTCCGGTGCTGATACTTGACCGCGCTGGACGAGGCAGCCTTGGCCATTCCTCGCCGCGCGAGGAGGTTCAGGGCCTCACTCAGGCCCATCCCTTCGCGGCGAAGACGCTCGATCTCACTCGCAACATCGCTATCAATCACCACGGTCGTCCGCATAGCACCATGCTATAGCGCAACGCATCATGATGCGCGAGTATCGGCATTGCCGTGCCATTGCCGTGCCATTGCCTCTCCGGGGCCGATCGACGTATGGCCGTTACCTGAGGCGACGAAGCCGCTAACCCGCGGCGGCAGGTATTCGCCGATCTGCTGCGGTCTTCGGGGTGGTCATCGCATCGCTATCGGTGAATTCCTTCGTCCAACAGGCAAATTCAAGCGTTATCCCATCCGGATCGAGGAAGTAGAACGACCTCACGTACACGCCTGGATGCAGGGTTGCCGAAGCCTGGGCGGGACTCTCGTCGTGGTTGAGGATCGGCCCAACCCGCACACCTTTTGCCTTGAGGCGCCGACGATATTCGTCGAACTTCTCCGCGGGCACGTGAAACGCCAGGTGGTTCATCGTGCTCACCGCGCTGACGATGTCCCCGATGCCGGGAATGGCCTCGGGTGAGGAGATTCCGGGCACCCGGTCTGGCGCTTCCGCGAACCAGAAGAACGCTACGCAGTCGCCATTGCCTGCATCGAAGAAAAAGTGCTGCCCCATGCCACCTGGCAGGTCGAGCGATTTCACCAACGGCATGCCGAGCACGTTGCTGTAGAAATCGACCGTCTTTTCCATGTCCGAGCAGACCAACGCGACATGGTTGATACCACCGAACTCGAACTCGGTGTTGGATTTCCCACCAACGTTGTACGGCTTGATCACGATTACACCTCCAAGAACACCGTGCACGTCCAGAAACATCTCGACCAACCAAAACTCTGGCCAGCGGTAGAAACTGAATCTAACATCAGGTTCAGTTCTGAATCAATGACTGTTTTTTTCGGCGCAGTTGGTCGCGGTGAGCGAGTCGAAGTACGCCGAAATCGCTCAGAGAGGGGCAGCAGGTGAGCGTCAGCCCCCGCGAACCATTGCCGACACTGCGTGGTCGCCAGACTCAGGCCGCCATCGATGCGGCAGCCCGTGCAGTCGTCGCGCGCAAAGGAATACTGGCGACCACGATCGCCGACATCACCGACGAAGCGGGCAGATCCACCGCATCTTTCTACAACTACTACGACTCCAAAGAGGCGATGGTGCGGGAGTGGGCGGTGCGATTCCGCGAAGAAGCCCGCGACCGTTCGATGGCGGCCGCCCAGCCGGGACTCAGCCACCGGGAACGGTCGTATCAGGTCGCCGCGGCGCACTGGAATACCTACCGCAACAGGTTGGCCGAGATCATCAGTGTGTCCCAGATGGCGATGATCAGCGAGGACTTCGCGGAGCACTGGAATGAAATCTGCTCGCTACCGATTGGATTGATCACCTCAACGGTCAAACAGGCTCAGCAGCAAGGCTTCTGCTCTGCCGGCGATGCCCGGCTCATCGCGGTCGCACTGGTTTCTATGCTCAATCAGTTCTGCTACACCCAGTTGTCAGGCCAGGCCAGCCACCCCAGCGGCGGAATCGACGACGACGCCTGCATCAAAACGCTCGCCGACATCTTCTATCGGACCATCTATCACCGGGAGGCAGCACATCCATGAGCAGCTCAGCGTCGTCTCAATCGCCCGGAATAACCAGGGAGTTCGTCGGTCTGGATTCGACTACTGCCCAGCGGGCCGGATCGGGGGGTCACCCGTGCCAAGGCCTCTACCACCGCGGTACGGGTTGCAAACCCAAGGTCGCAATGATCGCGACGCACTATCAGATTGACTTCTCCGAGCACTACCTCGCCGACTACCTGGCCACCCGTGGGATCGGCTTCCTCGGCTGGAACACTCGGTTCCGAGGGTTTGAGAGCAGCTTCCTTCTTGACCACGCGCTCGTCGACATCGGTGTCGGTGTGCGCTGGCTCCGCGAAATCCAGGGTATTGAAACGGTAGTCCTGCTTGGGAATTCGGGCGGCGGATCTCTGATGGCCGCCTACCAGGCCAACGCTGTGGACCGGCATGTCACCCCGCTGGAAGGGATGCGGCCGGCGGCCGGGCTCGATGATCTGTTGCCGGCCGACGGCTACCTGGCCAGCGCCGCGCACCCGGGACGCCCAGAGGTGCTGACCGCCTGGATGGACGCCGCGATGGTAGACGAAAGCGACGCCATTGCAACGGATCCCGATCTGGATTTATTTAATGAACGCAACGGTCCGCCCTACGATGCACAGTTCATCCAGCGCTACCGGAACGCCCAGATCGCCAGGAACGAAGCCATCACCGACTGGGCAGAGGCCGAGCTCATCCGGGTGCGCGCCGCGGGGTTTTCCGACCGGCCGTTCACCGTGATGCGCACCTGGGCAGATCCGCGGATGGTAGATCCCACCCTCGAACCGACGAAGCGGCCGGCCAACATGTGCTACGCCGGCGTGCCGGCCAAGGCCAACAGGTCCAGCCACGGCATCGCGGCAGCCTGCACACTGCGCAACTGGATCGGTATGTGGAGTCTGCGCTACGCGCAGACCAGGGCCGAGCCGCACCTGGCCCGCATCGACTGCCCGGCACTGGTAGTCAATGCCGAGCAGGACACCGGCGTGTACCCCTCCGATGCTCAGCGCATATTCGACGCGCTCGGCGGTGCCGACAAGACACAGTGCGCGATCGACACCGACCATTACTTCACAACCCCGGGTGCCCGTGCCGAGATGGCCGATACCACCGCCG
>CAXMSM010000016.1:0-3458 GCA_964195655.1 uncultured Gammaproteobacteria bacterium
CCATTAGATTCGTTGTTCTAGCCAAAAATATCAGGGTGGTTGCACGGCACGTAACTAATTGCTACTCCCCCGCCCGATATCAGGTCTTCGAAGCATTTCCGTTGCGACGCAAGGTAGACGCGATTACCCACGGCAAAACCGCCCCGCCGCACTGACACGACTGTCCATTGGGGAGTGTGAACTATGACACACTCGTCGACGTACCGAATGTGCTGCCCGTGGCCCTCATCCGGACTCGGGCGTCACGGCAGGCTTCATGGACGAGGACGTGATGAAACGAATTCAGTTCGCCGCTGAGCGTCGCCGCCGCGCGATCGCGCTGGCCAGCGCGCCTCTGGTCGCGGCAACTTTGTTGTCCGGGTGTGGCAGTAGCGGCGGGTCACCCACGCTGACCTGGTACGCCATGCCGGACAACGGCGGCGCCGCCATCCGGGCACAGCAGTGCGGCGACGCATCCGGCGGCACTTACACAGTGGATATCGAGACGCTCCCGGCCAATGCAACCGGCCAGCGGGAGCAGATGGTGCGCCGCCTGGCGGCCCGCGACTCCTCGATCGACGTTGTGAGTGTCGATGTGGTGTTCACGGCGGAGTTCGCGAACGCAGGTTTCCTGCGGCCCTTCACCGACAACGAAGCTCGCGGCTTGACGGACGGCATGCTGGCGGCTCCGGTGGAAACAGGAATGTGGAACGGCACCCTCTACGCGGCACCCTTCAAGTCCAACGCCCAGTTGCTCTGGTTCCGCAAGTCGGTGGCCGCCGCCGCGGGCGTCGACCCCACGGGCGAGGACTTCACCTGGGATAAGATGCTTAATGCCGCTGTCTCCCAAGGTAAGCAGATCGGGGAGCAAGGGGCCCGCTACGAGGGCTACATGGTCTGGATCAACGCGCTGGTGCTCTCCGCTGGTGGCGAGGTCCTACAGAACGCCGAAGCGGGGCGCGATGCCACCCCGGTGCTCAACAGCCCCGCGGGGCTCAAAGCGGCGGAAATTATCGGCAACCTCGCGCGGTCGTCCGCGGCGGCGCCCGACTTGTCCAATGCCAAGGAGGAGAACGCCCGGGCTTCGTTCCAAGCAGAGCAGGGCGGGTTCATGCTTAATTGGCCGTACGTGTTGGCGGCCGCCCGTGGCGCCGCCGAGGAGGGAACGCTGGACCAGTCCGTCGTTGACGACATCGGCTGGGCGCGCTACCCGCGGGTGTTCCCCGACCAACCCAGTGCGCCACCACTTGGAGGAGCGAACCTGGGTGTCGGCGCCTACTCACATCACCCAGATCTCGCCGCCCAACTCATCGAATGCGTGAACGCCCTACCGAAAGCCACGCAGTACATGCTCGACGAGGGCGAACCGTCGCCATACGCTGCGTCCTACGACGACCCCGATGTTCGAGCGGAATACGACAACGCCGACCTGATTCGGGAGTCGATCGGCGACGGCGGCCCACGGCCGCTGACCCCGTTCTATACCGACGTCGCCGGTGCCATCACACAGACCTGGCATCCACCCGCGTCGGTCAACGCCGAAACGCCGGAGGAGTCCGACCAATTCGTGGCTGACGTCCTGGCAGGACGGCGGCTGCTATGAGTCCGCAAGGGGCCACGACACAGCAGAGTGCACCCATCCAGAAGGATCCTGGCAAAGCGGCCATCAGCGAGCGTGTCCGCGGGGAACGCAGGTTGGGCATGTACCTGACACTGCCCTCGTACCTGGTGATGATTCTGGTCACCGCCTACCCGCTGGGCTACGCGCTGGTGTTGTCGCTGTATAACTTCCGCCTCACCGACCCTGCGGGCCGCAGTTTCGTCGGGCTGAGTAATTACCTGGTGATCCTGACCGACCCAGTCTGGTGGAACGACTTTGTGACCACCCTGGCCATTACCGTCGTCACGGTCGCCGTCGAACTGGTCGTCGGGTTCTGGTTCGCGTTCGTCATGCTGCGGATCATCCGGGGCCGCGGCCCACTGCGCACCGCCATTCTAATTCCCTACGGCATCGTCACCGTCGTCTCGGCATTCATCTGGCGCTACGCATTCGCGATCGACTCCGGATTCGTCAACCAGTGGCTCAACCTCTCCGGCTTCGACTGGTTCGGGGACCGATGGTCGGCGATCTTCGTAATCTGCCTTTCCGAGATCTGGAAGACTACGCCCTTCATCTCGCTGTTGCTGCTGGCCGGACTGGTGCAGGTGCCCGAAGACATGCAAGAGGCGGCCAAGGTAGACGGCGCGACTGCCTGGCAGCGACTGATGAAAATCACTCTGCCGAACATGAAGGCAGCGATCATGGTGGCGCTGCTGTTCCGCACCCTGGATGCGTGGCGCATCTTCGACAACCCCTACGTCATGACCAACGGCGCCAACAACACCGAGACCATCTCGTTCCTGGCTTACCGCCAGAACGTGACGCTGGTGAATCTCGGTATGGGATCGGCGGTTTCGGTAGTGCTCTTCTTCACGGTCGTAGTGATCGCGTGGATATTCGTCAAGGTGTTCAAGACCGATTTGTCACAAGTCAGGGGTGATCAGTGAACTCCGCCAAGAGCACCCGTCGGTGGACCATCGCCGGCATCGTCATCGTCCTCTACAGCTTCTTCCCCCTGCTGTGGATGATCAGCCTGGCCTTCAAACCGCCGGCGGACATCGTCTCGGGTAACCCGCAGTTTCTGCCGACTAAATTCACGCTCGACAACTTCGCCGAGATCTTCAGCAACCCCCTGTTCACCCATGCACTGATCAACTCGATCGGGATCGCGATGATCGCCACGATCATCTCAGTCATCATCGCGATGTTTGCGGCGTACGCGATTGCGCGCCTGGAGTTTCGGGGCAAGAAGTTGCTGCTCTCACTTGCTCTGGCCATCGCGATGTTCCCGCAGGCGGCCTTGGTAGGGCCTCTTTTTGACATGTGGCGGGGGCTGGGGATCTACGACACGTGGATCGGCCTGATCATTCCCTACCTGACGTTCGCACTGCCGCTCTCGATCTGGACGTTGTCAGCATTTTTCCGTCAGATCCCCTGGGAAATGGAGCATGCCGCACAGGTTGACGGCGCAACGCAGTGGCAAGCGTTCCGCAAAGTCATCGTGCCGTTGGCGGCGCCAGGGGTGTTCACCACCGCTATCCTGACGTTCTTCTTCTGCTGGAACGACTTTCTCTTCGCCATCTCGCTGACGTCCACCGATAGCGCACGCACTGTCCCAGCGGCGCTGGCGTTCTTCCAGGGCGCCTCGTTTTTCGAGTCGCCGGTGCCCTACATCATGGCGGCATCGGTGATCGTCACCATCCCCGTCATCGTCTTGGTCCTCATCTTTCAGCGGCGCATTGTCGCCGGCCTGACTTCCGGAGCAGTGAAGGGATAACCCCATGGCACCAATAACCATGCGCAACATCGTCAAGAAGTACGGGGACGGCTTTCCGGCCGTCAACGACGTGAGCCTCGACATCGCCGACGGCGAGTTCGT
>CAXMSM010000017.1:0-7137 GCA_964195655.1 uncultured Gammaproteobacteria bacterium
CATGCGCTGTGCACCAGCGGCAGTGCGATTCCCTCGACGACGACCGCGACGTAGTTGGGGTGCGGTATGAATCGATACGGGCCACCAGTGATCCGGCCGGCATCGGGAACCACGACCACGCGGGTGTTCCACTGCCGCCCCAGCGTGGTGATGCACCACCAGCGCAGTACCTGGGCGGCGATCACGACGGCGAGCATCGACCAGCCCAGCACCGGAATGAACTGGCGGTGCGGCGCCTCCAACAGGCAGCCTGCCAGCAGCGCGGTGTGCAGAACCACCATCACCGGGTAGTGGCCGACGCCGAACTCGACGCCGCCATGGGCCCGGCTCCATTTAAGGTTCCGTTGGGAGACAATGAGTTCAGCGATCCGTTCGCCGGCGACCGCGGCGATCAGCACGGTGTAGGCGAGCATGCTCAGCGCCAACGCAGCAGTACGAGCTCGGAGCAGAAGCCGGGCCCCATCGCCATCAGCAGGCCGCGCTCCCCGGCGGGCGGCTTCTTGGCAACGGTATCGCGCAGGATGTGCAGCACCGACGATGACGACATGTTGCCCACCTCGGCCAGTGAACGCCAGGACAGTTCGAGGGCGGTGTCCTCGAGGTCGAGCGCCGAGGAGATCGCTTCCATGACCTTGGGGCCGCCCGGATGCGAGATCCACGTGGCGATGTCGCCGATGCCGAGATCATGATCGCCGAGGAAACCGTTCACGTCGTCGGCGAGGTAGCGGTCGATGAGCTCGGGCAGGTCCGGCGAGAGGATGAGCTGAAAGCCGGTCCGGCCGACCTTCCATCCCATGGTGTCCAGCGTGTCGGGGTACATCCTGCTGCGGGTGTCGAGCACTTCCGGGCCCGCCGCGTTGATCGCCGCGGCCCGGTTCTCGCCCGCGGCGATCACCGCCGCGGCACCGTCACCGAACAGGGCGGTGCCCACCAGGCTGCCGATCGTCGGCTCGAGCGCGGGGCGGGTAAGTGAGCACAGTTCCACCGACACCAGAGCCGCTACGTCATCGGGTGCGCCGCGCAGGTAGTCGTGCATCCGGGCGATGCCGGCCGCACCGGCCACACAGCCCAGCCCGAACAGCGGTACCCGGCGTACATCGGGCCGAAGTCCCAGCCGGCCCGCGATGCGCGCGTCCAGCGATGGCACCGCGATCCCGGTGACGGTGGTCGTCATGATCATATCGAGATCGGTTGGGCGCAACCCTGCTTCGTCGAGCGCGGCCGTCAGCGCCTCACAGGCCAGGTCCAGAGCGTGCTCGATGTAGATGTCGTTGGCGTCGCCGAAATCGACCAGGTCAAGATATCGCTCCAACGGCAACACCAAATGGCGGGTGTTGACCTTCGCGTTCTCGTGCAGGCTGCGGAGCAGGTCGCCGACCTCTGCGAACGCCGGTGCGGCCAGAAAAGCCTCGGTCATCTGGTGCTGGGTGTAGCGATGGGGCGGCAGCGCCCCCTGGACACCGGCGATGACACTGATCGGGTTCTTGTCCGTCATGAAGTCTTCTTCCGCTCTGAGGGGTTGAGGGGTTGAGCGCCCGGCGCATCGCTGAAGCCGAGACGGTCGTGTACCCGTTTGAGCCAGTGCGGCGCCCACCAGTTGGATTCGCCCATCAGACGCATGAATGCGGGCACCAAAACCATGCGTACGAGCGTGGCGTCCACCAGCACAGCTAACGTCAGGCCGAGGCCGAACATCCGCATGAAGGATACGTTGGAGGCGATGAGTGCCGCGAATGAGATGGACATGATGAGCGCGGCGGCGGTGATGATTCGGCCGGTGTAGGCGATGCCCAGGGCTACCGCTTCGTCGCTCTTGGGTCCGGACTGGTCGAACTGCCTGCCGTCCGCTGTGTCATCGCCGGTGTTCTTTAGTTCCAGCCAGCATTCGCGGATGCGTGCCACCAGAAACACCTCGTAGTCCATCGACAACCCGAAGGCGACACAGAACAGCAGCACCGGCATGTTCGCGACAAGCGTGCCGGTCGTGGTCGTCCCGAGTCCGCCGAGATGGCCGTCTTGGAAGATCCACACCATCGCTCCGAACGCCGCGGTGAGCGATAACATGTTGAGCACCAACGCTTTCAGCGGTACCACGACGCTGCCGGTCAGCAGGAAAAGCAGCGCGAACATGATGACGGCGATGATCCCCAACACCAGTGGCAGCATGGAGGTGATGCCATCGACGCTGTCCCGGTTGATCTGGGCGGTGCCCGTCATCTGGACAGCGCGTCCACCGGGACCGGCGACGGCGTGAAGCCGGTCGAGCTGGGTTTCGGAGGCATCGGAGAACAGGGGCGCGGTGCTCGCGACGGTGAGGAAGACGCTGCCCTGACTCTCGCCGGTCGGCGCGGACGGCGGCCCGGCGAGAACCCCGTCGACGAACGTTCCAGTCGGAGCGGACACCGCGGGAACTTCTTCGACTCGGGATAGTTCGGCGGCGTAGGCCGACAGATCGGCCGGCGCCAGGCCTTGGCTGTCGGGAACGACGATCGTGACTGCAGTGTTGGAGTTGTCGGCGAAGTCGGCACGCAGCAGGTCGCCGACCTGATGGGCGGATGCCGATTTCGGCAGCACCCGGTCGTCGGCGAATCCCCACCGCACGCCCAGGAACGGAGCGCCGAGCGCGAGCAGCAGCACGACGACGGCCAAGCCGAGCGGAAATGCGCGGCGCATGACAGCTTTGGCGCAGCGGTACCAGAAGCGCTGTTCGACGGGAACGGGCTGGGGTTCGGGCCTGCGAAAGATCCGGCGGGCGAGCCGGCGAACATCCAGCGAGTCGAGCCGGCCGCCGAGGAGCACCAGCGCGGCGGGGGTGACGATGACCGCTGCGGCGGCCGCGAATGCGACGGTGGCCACCCCGGCGTAGGCGAACGACTTGAGGAAGTTCATCGGGAACAGCACCATCGCCGCCATCGACAGCGCCACCGTCGTGGCCGAGAAGATGACGGTGCGTCCGGCGGTGGTCATAGTGCGTTTGAGGGCCTCGGCGCGATCCGCACTGGGGTCGGACCCACCAAGCTCCGCTAAGCGGGCCAATTCATCTCGGTAGCGGCTGATGATCAGCAGCGTGTAGTCGATGGCCAGGGCCAGGCCCATCGCGGCGGCCAGGTTCAGCGCGAAGATCGACACGTCGGTGGCGAAGTTGACCAGCCGCAGTACGGCCAGCGCGCCGATGATCGCCATCCCGCCGATGGCGACCGGCAGCGCGGCGGCCAGCAGCCCGCCGAACACCCACACGAGCACCAGGAAGCTCAGCGGGATCGCCAGCGATTCCATGACGAGCAGGTCGCGTTGGGACTGGTCGGTGACCTGGACGTTGACCATCGCGGTGCCGCCGGTGCGCACGGTCACGCCGTCCCCTTCGCGGGTGACCTCGTCGGAGATCTGCCTGGCGTAGGTCTGCTGCTGAGCTTCGGTGCCATTGATGCCGGCGACGATGAGCCCGGCGGTGCGGTCCCTGCTGACCAGATCGGCGGCCACGGCGGGCGGGGAAGTCCAGGCCGATGAGACATTGCCCACGTGCGTGCGCTCGGTCAGCCCGTCAACGATGGCCGTGCCGGTCTCACGAGCCTGGGTGCTCTCGATGCCGTCAGGCGAGGAGACGACGATGAGCATCTGGACATCGCCCTGGCCGAACTTATCGGTAAGAACGTGCGCGGCGAAGGTTGATTCGGAACCCGGGTCCTGAAAGCCGCTGGGAGACAGATGCTTGGCGACAGGAACTCCGAATATGCCCAGGGCAACCGTCAGTAGCGCCGCGGCGACCAGGATGCGCCGCGGCGCGGCTTGCGCCAAGACTGCGATCCGGTACAACATCTGGGCCTCCGTGTCGAGGAACTGCAATTAACAGTACGACAAAAACGGGCTCTTCTGCTCTGAATGTGGATGGCCGGGTATGTGATATGGCCGGGTGGTGCGGGGTTGGGCGCACGGGCCGCTCGTAGGGTCGAAAGCTCCACACGCTCGACCATCGGAGCTGACCCGTGCGCGCTACAACCCTACTTAACCAGCTGCTGTGCCTACCGAAAGCCACCGTCCGCGACGTCGAGATCGCCGACGGTCGGGTGCGGGTGGGCGTGCGTTCCCAACGTCGCCGGATGCGGTGCCCGTACTGCTGCTTCACGACCGTGCACCGCTACGACACCCGGGACGTCGACTCCTCGTGGCGGCACCTTGACCTGGGCGGACGGGTGTGTGTGCTCACCCTGCGGCGGCGACGGATGCGGTGCCCCGAACACGGGGTACACGCCGAGGCGGTCGACTTCGCCCGCCCCGGCTCCGGGTTCACGACCGACTTCGAGGACCTCGCGGTGTGGCTAGCGACCAGGACCGACAAAAGCACCGTGTCGGTGTTCTGCCGCATCACCTGGCGAACCGTCGGGGCGATGTGCAGCCGGGTGGTGGCCGACAAGCTCTCCCCGGACCGGTTCACGAATCTGGTCGACATCGGGGTGGACGAGATTTCGTGGCGCCGCCACCACAAGTATTTGACCCTGGTCTCTGACCACGACACCGCAAAGATCCTCTGGGGCACTGAGGGCAAGAACGCCGCCGCGCTCGACACCTTCTTCACCGACACCCTGCCCGCGGGGGTAGCCGAGCGGATCGAGGCGGTGTCGATGGATCTCGGGCCCGCCTACGCCAAGTCGGTACGCGAGCACGCCCCGCACGCGACGATCTGTTTCGATCCGTTCCACGTGGTCAAATTAGCCACCGCCGCCCTCGACGACGTGCGCCGCCACGCGTGGCAGACCGCCCGCACCCTCTCGGACAAGCAGATCGCCAGGACGTACCGGGGAGCGCGGTGGGCGCTGCTGAAGAACCCCGAAAACCTCACCGCTAAACAAGCTTCGACGCTCGAGGCGCTGAAAAGGCAGGGCCGCGCACTGGGACGTGCCTACGAACTCAAGGAGGCCCTGCGGGCGTGCTTCGCGGGCGATCTCCACGACGAGGAGGTGATCGCCATGCTCGGCAGATGGTGCGGTTGGGCGCAGCGGTGCCGCATCCCTCAGTTCGTCAAGGTGGGCAAAACGATCCGGAAGCACCTCGACGGCATCCTCGCGGCCATCAGTCGCGGGCTGGCGAACGGGCGCCATGAAGGTCTGAACAACAAGGTTCGGTTGATCATCCGCAGGGCCTACGGATTCCACACTGCCCAGAACGCTCTCGCGCTGATCCTGCTCAGCTGCGGACCCGTCACCCTCCCCCTCCCGTATCACATAGGACCTCATCCACATTCATGACAAGAGAGCCCAAAAACGCACTGCGCTGAGGTTCGGTTAGATCATGTTGTTGCGGGTCAGCCACCGCATGACCGGCCAGCCGATGAACACCGGCAGCCAGCAGGTCAGGATTCGGTACAGCAGCACCGAGGGCACGGCGACCGCTGTAGGTAGGCCGAATGCGGCGAGACCGCCGATCAGTGCAGCCTCCACCGCACCGACTCCGCCGGGTGTGGGGGCTGCCGCGGCCAAAGTGCCGCCGACCATCGTCACGATTGTGACGGTGACGAAGCTGGCATTGCCGCCGAACGCCTCGATGCTCGCCCACAAAGCCAGTGCAGCCCCGAGTGTGGTTGCTGCACAACCGAGTACGATCACGGCGAGACGTCTGGGCTCGCGGGCCAGGTCGATAAGGTCGTCGATGACCTCTTTGAGCCGGGGCCGCACTGCGGTGGCCAGCCAGCGCCGCAGTTTTGGGACGAACAGGAACACCCCGACGGCCCCCAGTGCTGCGCCGCCGATCAGGTACAGCACGGTGGTACTCGGCACGAACTGCGAAAGGTTGGCCGAAGCTCCCGCCGTGGCGCTGAAGAAGATCAGCAGGGTGATGTGAGTGATCACCTGCACTGACTGTTGGAGAGCTACCGCGGTGGTGGCCCGCAATGCACCCAGCCCGCCCTTCTGCAGGAAGCGGGTGCTCAGGGCCAGGCCGCCGACCCCGGCAGGTGTCGTCGTCGCGGCGAAGGTATTCGCCACCTGCATGATGGCCAGATTGCGGAACTTCACCAGGCCGTCGGCGCACGCCCACAGTGCAGCGGCCGCGCCGAGGTACGTCAGCCCCGACACCGCCAGCCCGGCCAGCGCCCACCACCAGTTCGCCGAACGCAGCTCGACGAAGAACGCCGGCACCGTGGCGATGAACGGATACGCGACGTAGACCAGCGCGACCAGCAGCACCGTCTGGATCAGCTGGCTGCGGGTGAACCGGGTGATGGTCTCGGTCTTGATCTGGTCCGCGCCGGTCTGGCGCTTCACTTCGTCGCGGGCGGTCGACATCGCCGAGCCCGCCTGTTGCAACGACATCCGGACACGTTTCGGCACAGCGGCTTTGGTGAGACGACGCGAGGCTGCCAGCACCGACTCGTTGCCGAAGACGGTGATCCCCGCGTGCACAGCCGGCTCGGCGCCATAAAGGTCGGTCGTCGTCAGGAGCAGTTGCGCGATGTCGGTGTGTAGGTGCGCCTCCGAGGCCCCGTACTCGGCGTAGGCGAAACCGCCGAACATCGGTGTGCCGTCGATGACGGTGACGTTCTTGCTGCGTAGGTCGCCGTGGGAGATCTGCTGACTGTGCAGCACACCGAGCGAGTCCCATACTCGCGTCACCGGTGTCTCCAGCGCGCAGTCGTTGATCGGTGTGCCGAGGGAAGACCGGTGGGTGTACAGCGTCCAGCCGCGATCCAGTGTTGCCACCGCGATCGGTGAGGTGTTGGCCAGCGCGAGGTTTCCGACCGCGATCGCCATCAGTGCTCGGTGTTCAACGGCGCGACGCATCGAGGCCTGCAACGGTGCGGTCTCGCTGTTGCGCAGCCGTAGCTTGCTCCAGAACTGGAGTAGGAAGCCACCGCCGCGTTGATGCGGCCCGTACAGCTCGACGATGGCGGTGCCGGCTCCGGGTTCAGTCCCCTCGACTAAACCCCCGTCGACTGAGTGGCTCTCAGTGGCGGCGAGCACCAGCGGCCCCCGTCCGGCGGGCCTGACCACCCTCAGCGCTGTCACCCGGAACCCGCGTCGCGTCATCGCCCGCGCTGCATCGTCGAGAGGCACCTCCAGCGCGGGGGTTCCGACCACGAGAACGACCAGCGCCCCAACTAACCAGCCCACCGCCAACCCGAGCAGCGAGCGCGCGGGCACCACT
>CAXMSM010000018.1:0-3854 GCA_964195655.1 uncultured Gammaproteobacteria bacterium
AGAGTGACGCCGTTGTTCAGCGTGGCGTTGATCGGCACGCCCGCATGGTGGATCGGTTCTTCAGCACGCCAGCGAATCTTCTCCGCGACCTGGGCAACATTATCGAGGCTGTGAATGCCGGGAAGGAGCAACAACGCCTCGTCCCAGCCGAAGCGCCCAACGGTGTCACCCTGGCGTACGCATTGCCGGAATCTCATGGCCAAGGCGGCGAGCACAACGTTTCCGAAAGCCTCTCCCCAAGTGTCGACGATTGTCCACAAATCGTCGATGTCGCAAAGTATTACGCCCAGGTGCGGGCCGTGGCGTCGGGGGCTGTTGAGCGCGAATTCGAGCCGTGCGAGCGTCTCAGGAGCGGTCGTCAGTCCGCTGAGTCCTTCGCGGGAGCGCGTTCGGAGCAGGTCGACCTCAAATTCGGCGATGGTGTCGAGGATGCCGAAGAACATCTTGCCCATCGGTTGGGCCGGATCGTAGAGCTGTCCGTCAAGTGCCAAACTGACGCCGCGCTTGGCGAGACCGTCACCGATGGCGCAAGCATCGGGTACCGAGCGGGCGAGCCGGTCCAATTTCGGCGCCACCAGCGTGTCACCCTTCCGCAGTGCGGCGAGCGCCTGATCCAGACCCGGACGTTCGGTGTCGGTGCCGGTGAGTCCCTCGTCGACATAGATTCGGTCGTCGGCGACGCCGAGTTCGCGAAGCAATTGCCGCTGTGCGCTAAGGTCTTGCGGGTCCAGCGAGCAGCGCGCGTATCCAACGAACGTGCCGGTATTAGCCATTGTTGAAATGTAGCCGACACTGAATCTAAACGCCGCGCTCGACCGGCATTCTGCCGCTGTCGACGGCTGCCACCAACGCAGCGTGGTCGGCTTCGGTCTGGTCGGCGTAGCGACGGGCGAAGACGCACAACGCATCGTCCACCCGCTCTGAGCGGCCCAGGTAGCCGGCGATCATCGAGGCGCCGCTGGTCCGTGCGTGACCTTTGGCCAGTAGCTGACCGACTACGCCCGTGTAGTCGATGAGCGCCTTGGAATCCATCGCATCCAAGGGGATGGTCCCTTTCATGTTTCGGAACTGCCGCACGTAGTACTGCAGCCCATCCACGGTCGTCCAGCCCAAGAGCGGGTCGCTGACCGTCTGCAGTGCTTGTTGGTACTCGACCACCCGCTGTCCTTGATGTGCGTGCACCGCCGACTCACCGTGCACATAGCGCGCGAGGACCGACCGACGGGCTTGCTTGAGTTGCAGGAATACCACGTCCTCCGACGAAGAGCCTTCCAGCAGCGCCACGTATGCGCGCAGACCGACGCTGCCGACCCCGACCACTTTGTGCGCGACATCGAGCAGGGTGTAGCCGCCCAGCACTCGGCGCCAATGTGTGGAAAGGGTCTGCAGATAGTCGTCGAGCGCTTCGGCCAACGCTTCGGCTTCACGCCCCGGCAGACGGGTGATCAGCGGCGGCTCTTCGACGATCCTGCGGACGCCGTCGACCTCTCGGGTGAACCGTGGCAGAGCCCGGTCACTAGTGCGGTTGCGTGCCCGCTTGGCCGACCGACGGACTTCCTCGGCCAGCGGCCCGGCCGTCGCACCGGCTAACCGGTCGACGTCCAGTCGGGTGAAAGAGCGCGAAAACAGCGGCTCGTCGGCCAAGCGGCGCACCTCCAGCCGGTACGCCGCGACGCAGGAGCGCACCGCTGAACCGCACTCGTCCTCGGCGGCGCCGTTATGGCGTCCCGCGACCCAGATACTGGCCACCAACCGACGCAGGTCCCACTCCCAACCCCCAGGGTGCGCTTCATCGAAGTCATTGAGATCGATCACGAGGTCGCGTTGCGGTGATGCGTAGAACCCAAAGTTGCCCAGGTGTGAATCACCGCAGACCACCGGCGTGATGCCGGTCGACGGTAGGCGGGCCACATCGTCGGCCATGACCACCGCAGTGCCTCGCAGAAAGCCATACGGGGAGGCAACCATTCGTCCAACCCGAACCGGGATAAGACGTTCCAGTCGGCCGCGGTGATTGACGTTGATGAGATGTATGGGATCCGGCCGGTTCGGAGGCGGCGTCCAGTCGGCCAGCGATCGCCGGGGCACTCGTTTACGCAGGCCCTTGCCGAGCGCATACCGCTCGGCGCGGGTAACCGGCCGCTGCCGAAGAGAGTGATAGGCGCCGCTGTCGGCCTCGGCCAGCACGGTATGTCGGATCGGCTCGAGACCTGTTGCGGCGCTGCTCACCCTGCGAACACACCTCTCCATGTGGTTGCGGTGTCGGCTCCCATGTTGCGCCGACCGGCGGTGGTGCGGGGTGACTTGAGCGAATCGTGGCCGACTTGAGCCAACGGGGCCCACCGGGGAGGTCATCGGCCAGACTGTGGCCATGACGGAATCCGGCGCGACCCTCGTTGCGGTGTACCTCGACTTCGACAACATTGTGATCTCGCGGTACGACCAGGTGAACGGCCGCAACTCCTTCCAGAAAGACAAGGCCAAAGGTTTGGACGCCAAGGGTTTGGACGAGGACCCAGGCCGGTTCACCCGCGCCACCGTCGATGTCGGCGCGATAATCGACTTTGCGTCATCGTTCGGCACATTGGTGCTGACTCGCGCCTACGCCGACTGGTCAGCCGAGGTCAATGCCGGTTACCGCGGGCAACTGGTAGGACGCGCGGTCGACCTGGTGCAACTGTTTCCGGCGGCGGCATACGGCAAGAACGGCGCCGACATCCGGCTGGCCGTTGACGCGGTCGAAGACATGTTCCGGTTGCCCGACCTTACGCACGTGGTGATCGTCGCCGGCGACTCCGACTACATCGCGCTGGCCCAGCGGTGCAAGCGACTCGGCCGGTACGTGGTGGGCATCGGGGTGGCTGGGTCGTCGAGTCGCATGCTCGCGGCCGCGTGCGACGAATTCGTCACCTACGATGCACTGCCGGGAGTCCCGGTATTCGAGCCCATTCCGGGTGCCGGCGAGAAACCCGCACCGAAACGACGTTCCGGGCGGGCCAAGGCAGCCGAATCCGAGACCGCCGACGAGCCCGAACCGCCGGATCTGCAGGCTGCAGCCACCGGTCTGCTGACCCGCGCACTACAAATCGGCCTGGAGAAGGACGATGCGGACTGGCTGCACAACTCCGCGGTGAAGGCGCAGATGAAGCGCATGGATCCATCGTTCAGCGAGAAGTCGCTGGGCTTCAAGTCCTTCAGCGATTTCCTGCGATCGCGATCCGACGTCGTGGAGTTGGATGAGAGTTCAACAACACGGCTGGTGCGGCTCCGCGACAAGGGGTGAGGCCGGCATGCGCGAGATGCGAATGATCTGTCATACCAGCTCTTTTCGCTGATCCTTGAAGCCAAATAACCCTGGCACCTCAGGGAGGCGGTCTCCTACCTCCCCTGCTCACCACCCGATTCAACGCTGAACTAGTCGAGTCGGACAAAACCCCCCGGCGAGCGCCGTCTCGGGGCAGGATTTGGCGGATGCGCTTCGGAAACTTCATGGCTCCATTTCATCCGACTGGACAGAACCCGACGCTCGCCATCGAGCGAGACCTTGAGCTGATCACGGCAATGGACCGCCTGGGCTTCGATGAAGCGTGGATCGGCGAGCACCACTCGGCCGGGTTCGAGATCATCGCGTCGCCCGAGATCGTCATCGCCGTAGCCGCGGAGCGCACCAAGCACATCAAGCTCGGTACAGGTGTGAGCTCCCTGCCCTATCACAACCCATTGATGCTCGCCGATCGGATGGTCCTGCTCGACCACATCACCCACGGCCGGGCCATGCTCGGCTGCGGGCCGGGCCAGCTCACCTCCGATGCTCACATGCTCGGGATCCCTGCAGACGAGCAACGGCCACGAAT
>CAXMSM010000019.1:0-3084 GCA_964195655.1 uncultured Gammaproteobacteria bacterium
ATGATCGCCGTCGACAGCTGGGTGCCAACGCCCAATTGATCGCCAACATAGACGATCAGCGCGGCGACCAGCACATTGAAGACGAACGAGATCACGAACACCTTGGAGTCGAAGATCCGTTCCAGGTATGCCCGCAGACCACCGAACACCGCGTCGAGGGCCGCGACTACCGCGATCGGCAAGTAGGGCTGGACGAACTCGGGGACGCTGGGATGGAACACGACACCGATCACGATGCCGACGACGAGGGCAACGATTCCGATCAATTGGGTCCGATCTGTTTGGCGAAGTTGACTTCTCGAACTGACCCTGCGGGCAGGGTCAGCCCGTCACCGGCGGCGACAGCGACCCCAACGTCATAGGACGTCTCCAGTAGCCGCAGGCGCTGCAGAGCTGTGCTTCGCGCGAAAGCATCCTGCATCGCGTGCGGAGGGCCGACCGCGAGGATGAGATAGGGGCTGGTAATCGGCTGATTGTCGACCAGAATGCCGCCCCCGGCCTGACGGATCGTCACGTTCGGGCCGATGCGCACGCCACCCACCGAAATAGCCTCGGCGCCACTGATCCACAGCGAGTTGACGACCAGTTGCAGGTCGCGGTCAAGGATTACCTGCCGGCTGCCCGCCACGCGCTGCTTGGACACGTCGGTCAGATCAGGCGAACTCCCCGGATCGGTGACGGTGATGGTGACCCCCGGCCCGATCAAAGGGGTGGCCGACGCCGCTGAGTTGGCCTGGTCCAGGTCATCAAGCAGCTGCCGGCCGGTGGCGTTCCCCTCGAGACGACTGCGCCGTTGGGTGTTCACCTCGGCGACCAGCCGGTTCCGGTCGGCAGTGAGCTGCTGGGCGCTCGCCTCGGTCGACCGCACACTGCCCGTCAGCACTTGTTGTGATTGGCGCACTCGGGGTGCGGTGGACTGCGCCTGCGCCCAGGCGAGTGCGAAAACGGTCACCACCACGGCCGCCGCGAACACCTGCCAGGTCCACTCCGCGGACTTTGCCCGCTGCTCCTTCGAGTTCGCCGCCGCGGCGTAGCCGGGGTCGAGGTGGTCGGAGAGCAATGATCGCAACAATGAGGGCACCGGAATTAGCGTCGGAACGCCCGCCTCGTGTGTGCCCACGCGTTGACTACTTACTCGCAGGCGGGGTGTCTGGCCTGGTCGGGGGCATCGTGACCGGGGGCAGTGTGCGCATCACCATGGCCACTTGGATCAGATAGAGGGCCGCCGACCACAGGTACATCGCCAGGCCCCAGATCAGAAAGCCCCACCCGACGGCCAGCACAACCCGGGCCCATACCGCGTCGTACTGTCCCAGCAGCACTAGCGGAAGGCCGGACATCAGCGCGAACGTTGCAGCTTTGCCGATGTAGGTAACTGGAAGAGCCGACAGCCCGCGCCTGCGCAGTAGCGGCAACGTGGTGGCCAGCAACAGGTCACGCCCAAGTAGCAGCAGCACGATCCACCACGGGATCACACCGGCTATGGCCATCGCAACGGGTACGACGATCATGTAGATTCGGTCGACCGCGGGGTCGAGCAGCGCGCCCAGCCGCGAGGACTGGTTGTCGAACAGGCGCGCGATCTTGCCGTCCGCCCAGTCGGACACCCCACTGAACATCAGCACAGCAACTGCCCAACCTGTTGCACCGGCAATCAGCAGCAGATAGAGAAAGACAGGTACGAGCGCCAGGCGGATGATGGACAGCACGTTCGGCACCGTCAGCATCCGATCCTGGGGCACCAATCCCGGGGTCGCAGCGCTCCCGCCCGCCGCCTTGGCCATGCAGTAGAACCTAGCGGAACACGCCGGGCAGGCTCAGCGCGGACATGGCGTCGGCGGCCAGCGGATTGTCGTGCACCATGTAAGTCCACGTCGAGGTCGGCCGTGCCAGCTTGGATAGATCGACACCTAGCTCGTCCTCGATCGAGGACGCAGTGTCGAACGTCTGCTGGGCTGCCTCGATGGCGTCGGCGGCCAGCGAGGCGAATGCGTCGACGGCCATCCGGTGGAATTCGTCGAGCGGATTCTGCCGCCCTAGAGCGCGCAGGTGGATGCTCTCCCGGATGTCGGCAAGGTATGCCAGATGCTCGGTCCAGCTTCGGTCCAGGTGGTAGAGCATGATCAGCCGGCAGATTTTTTCCAGCTTCGCTTCACCTTCTGGGTCGAGCTGCTCGAGGAGCTCCCCGTAGCGGGCCGGCGATAATTCGGCCAGCTCCACCCGTGCTGTGTCGGTGCGCAGCAACGTGTTGCGGCGCTCGACGAGAATCCCACGTTGCTGGGCGATCAGCAGGTTGTACCGCCAGGTGGTTGCGTGCACCTCGAGCAGTCGGCCGTCGGCGATCCGCTGGGCGTCTTCGAGCAGGTTTGCGGCTTTCGGGTGCACCACCCGGCCGTCCTCGTCGCAATCGACCGGCAGTTTGTTGGACTCGAGATGCGCCACCACGACGTCGTCTTCCCAGCTGGAGAAAAATAGCGACGATCCAGGGTCGCCCTGCCGGCCGGCGCGCCCCCGCAGCTGGCTGTCCAGCCGCTCGGTGTGGTGACGACCGGTGCCGATGACGTGTAATCCACCGAGTTCGGCCACTGTGTCATGATCGGCGGACTGACCCGTCGCGTCGGATCCCCCCAGCCGGATGTCGGTGCCGCGGCCGGCTATCTGCGTGGACACGGTCACCGAGTTCAGCGCGCCAGCCTCGGCGATGACGGCCGCCTCCTCGGCGTCGTTCTTGGCGTTGAGGACGGCCGCCGGTACGCCGGCTTTGACCAGACGCTCGTGCAGCTCCTCGGATTCGGCGACGTCGCGGGTGCCCACCAAAACCGGTTGGCCGGTCTTGTGAACGGCGGCGATGTGTTCGATGATGCCGTCGTTCTTGGCGGCTACGGTGACGTACACCCGGTCGGCCTGGTCCTCGCGAATGTTGGGGGTGTTGGGTGCGATCGGCGATACGCCGAGCTTGTAGAACTGGCGGAGTTGTTCGCCGGCGGCCAGGGCGGTGCCGGTCATCCCGCAGACTCGGGGGTAGCGGTTGATCAACGCCTGCACGGTGATGGTGTCGAGTACCTCGCCGGTCTCGGTGGTCTC
>CAXMSM010000020.1:0-4088 GCA_964195655.1 uncultured Gammaproteobacteria bacterium
AGAATTTCGCCCTCGTTGAAGCTCCGGTGAGCGATCCGACGGCCTGGCGCACCCTGATCGAGCATCGCAGCGATGTCCGGCTGGACTCCGTCGACGCATTCGACGGTCAGCTGGTGGTCAGCTACCGCAGCGATGCGTTGCCGCGAATCCAACTGTGGCCCTTAAGTGAACAGCAAGGCGGCACCGGGTACGGGCTGGCCGAGGACATTACGTTCGATTCGGAACTGACGTCGGTGGGACTGTCTGCCAATCCGAATTGGAGCGCTCCGAAACTGCGCATCGGCACGACGTCGTTCGTCACACCGGTACGTATATACGACCTCGATGTGGCTACCGGTGAGCGGACCCTGCTGCGGGAACAGCCCGTGCTGGGCGACTATCGATCGCAGGACTACGTTGAGCGACGCGACTGGGCGGTCGCGGCCGACGGCGCGCGGATACCGATCTCGATCATCCACCGGGCCGGGCTGCAGTACCCGGCGCCGATGCTGCTGTACGGCTACGGCGCCTACGAGTCCTGCGAAGACCCGAGGTTCTCCATCGCGCGGTTGTCCCTCCTCGATCGCGGGATGGTGTTCGCGGTCGCTCATGTGCGTGGTGGCGGCGAACTGGGCAGGCCGTGGTACGAGCACGGCAAAATGTTGGAGAAGCGGAACACATTTACCGACTTCACCTCGGTGGCAGCGCATCTCGTCGACACCGGCGTGACGAAACCGCAGAATTTGGTGGCTTACGGGGGCAGTGCCGGGGGTCTGCTGATGGGAGCGGTGGCCAACCTGGCGCCCGACCTGTTCGCCGGGATCCTGGCCGCCGTGCCCTTCGTCGACCCGCTCACCACGATCCTGGACCCGTCGCTGCCGCTGACCGTTACCGAGTGGGACGAGTGGGGGAACCCATTGGAGGACCCCGACGTGTACCGCTACATGAAGTCCTACTCGCCGTACGAGAACGTCGAAGCCAAGAACTATCCGGCGATCCTGGCGATGACATCACTGAATGACACCAGGGTGTACTACGTGGAGCCGGCAAAATGGGTTGCGGCGCTTCGTCACGCCCAAGTGAACCCGGAGGGCGACGCCGCCAAGGTGCTGCTGAAGACGGAGATGCACGCCGGTCACGGCGGCATCAGCGGGCGCTACGAGCGCTGGAAAGAAGCCGCATTCCAGTACGCGTGGCTGCTGGATGTGGCAGGTCTGGGCGCCGAAGCCGCCCGGCCCGATTAACCGGTGACCCTTGAGCGCCTTGGCCTACGCACGCGGCCGTTCGCCGCGCCTGGGCGGAACATATCGCCGGGTACGGTGACAGTGCTGCCCCGCAATAGGTTTCGTCTGCTGGCCGGGCTTTCTGGAATCACCGACCTGGTCCGCCAGAGCACCGAACGCGCCCGGGTTCTCGACATCGGCGAGGGCTTCCTGGCTGAGCCGTGGTGGTGTCGCACCCTGGCGCTGGCGCACTCTTGTGCACCCGCTTGGAGACCTGCATATTTTCCGGGCGCGCGGCTGGTCGCGCCGCCGCGCGAGACGTCGGCTGAGCGCGGGTGGTGTCCCCTGCCGGCGGGTGGTGGCTCGGGCGCAGCGGTCAGAACTGCATGGCACTCTCGGGTTTCAGGACCTGGAAGTCGGTGTCGGTCATTTCGGACAAACGGCCGTAGTAGATGGGGCGGGCGATGGGGTCGATGATCGCCTGATGGATCGGTACTGCGTGCGTCGGTGCTACGGCGCGCAGGTAGTCCACTGCCTCGGAGATCTTCATCCACGGTGCCGCAGCCGGTGTGGCCAGCACGTCGACCGGCTCGCCGGGAACGAACAGCGCATCGCCGGGGTGCATCAGTCGCGCCGGGTGACCGCTGTCACCGAGGAGATACGAAATGTTGTCGATGACCGGAATTTCTGGGTGGATCACCGCGTGCTGGCCACCGACGCCACGCACCGTGAGGTGCCCTACAGACAGTTCGTCACCGACCTGAACCGCCTGCCACGGTGAGCCGAGCTGAGCCGCCGTCTGCGGGTCAGCGTAGAGGGCGGCTTGCGGGTTGGCGTCGATGAGCGCGGGTAGCCGTGCGGTGTCGGCGTGGTCGGGATGTTGGTGGGTGATGAGGATCGCCGACAGGCCCGTGATGCCTTCGAATCCGTGGGAGAAGGTGCCGGGGTCGAACAAAATGTTCGTGTCCGCGTCAGAGCCGTCGGGAATGCTCGCCAGGAGGCAGGAATGACCGAAATGTGTGAGCTGCATCCCCATATTCTGGCGCGCAGAGGGGCGGCTGCACCAGCGACGCGCAGTCGCTCGCGATGGTTGGGCCGCCGTGCGTCGCCTACCTCGGCTCGTGCCGGTGAAGCGGTGTCGCAGTTGCCGCAGGTAGAGTGATCGCCGTGGCAAAAGTGGTGGTAAACGTCATGCCGAAGACCGAGATCCTCGACCCCCAGGGGCAGGCCATCGTCGGTGCACTCGGCCGACTGGGCTTCGACGGAATTTCAGATGTGCGGCAGGGTAAGCGATTCGAGCTTGAGGTCGATGAGGGCATCGCCGAAGAGAAGCTCGCCGAAATCGCCGAATCGCTGCTGGCCAATACCGTCATCGAGGACTGGACTGTCAGCAGGGAAGCGCCGGAGGAACGCAGTTGAGCACCCAGGTGGGCGTCATCACCTTCCCAGGCTCCCTCGACGACGTCGACGCAGCGCGCGCGGTGCGGCTGGCCGGCGCAGAAGCGGTGAGCCTGTGGCATGCCGACGCCGACCTCAAGGGCGTCGACGCGGTGGTGGTCCCCGGCGGTTTCTCCTACGGTGACTACCTACGCTGCGGCGCGATCGCGCGGTTCGCGCCGGTGATGGACGCGGTCGTCGCCGCTGCTGGGCGCGGGATGCCGGTGTTGGGGATCTGTAATGGTTTCCAGGTGCTGTGTGAAGCCGGTTTACTTCCCGGCGCGCTGACCCGCAACGCGGGTCTGCACTTCGTGTGTCGCGATGTTTGGCTCGAGGTCGCATCAAACTCGACTGCATGGACTTCGCGCTACGAGCAGGGTGCCGACCTGCTCGTGCCGCTGAAGTCCGGTGAGGGCCGTTACGTCGCGGCGCAGCCCGTGCTCGATGAACTTGAGGGCGAGGGCAGGGTGGTCTTCCGGTACCGCGACGACCACAACGGCTCGATGCGCGGCATCGCCGGCATCAGCTCGGCTAACGGCCGTGTTGTGGGGCTGATGCCACACCCCGAACATGCCACTGAGGCCCTGACCGGTCCGTCCGACGACGGTCTCGGCCTGTTCTGCTCCGTGCTCGACGCGGTGTTGGTGTCCTGAACTCGGCCGCGAGTGTGCGCAAAATGCCAGCCTAAGCGGCGCGTCGGTGTGCGGACACGCACGCTCGCCGGAAGAAAAGAAGGTCAGGCGGACAGCGCGACAGAGGCCTCGGCGGTGTAGCACAGGAACGTCATCGTCTCCTGCAGATACAGCTGGACTGTGTCGGCATCGTGGGAGAGGTAGCCGATCGACACGTCGGTACCCAACCGCAGGTCGAAGTCGCCGCCTCGGGTGGACAACACGAAGGCGCCGTCGATCGCCGGTGCCCAGATGATGTCGCCGTCGACCAGTCGGTTGATGTGTTCACGGATCGGATAACCATGAGCTGTGCTCTCACTGACCAGGGTGTAAATATCGGCGGACAGCAGCACCGAGTAGGGGCCGTCGACGCCAGCCAGTCGTAGCTCCGAGAGGGCTTGGGCGATGACGTCGGGGATCTCGCGTGGATCGTCGGGCAGCGCCAGAGCCGCATTAGAGCTGCATTTGCGAATGCCGCCGATCTGCGCGGCCTCGTAGCCCTCGAAGATCGCCCGATCCTCGATGAACGCCAGCTTTTTGGCGGCCTCCTTGACCGGGTCCCAATCCGAGTCCTGCGACCCGCGCTCGACTTCGTCGATGTCGACTCGGTTCACGGTGAAGGGCACCCGAAGCCGAACCAGCGGCTGTGCGTCGCGAAGGTGGGCAACCACGCCATCGCTGGGTGCTTCGACGTCGACCAAGTGGCCCGTGCCCACCGCGGCGGTCACCGGCCCTCCCGGCTCGCTGACGTCGACCACCCGGCGGCCAGCGATGTGTC
>CAXMSM010000021.1:0-17249 GCA_964195655.1 uncultured Gammaproteobacteria bacterium
ACCGCATCAAATGCGCGTAGCGTGTCCAATAGCAGGTCCGGGCCCGGAAAGTCCGGCTCGGTGGATAGCTTGGCAGCGACTACCTCCGCGGCGCGGTTTACGTAAATCATCTGACCACGCATGCCCAGGCACAACACGACATTGCTGCCCGGGTACGGGAACCACACTTGATTTCGGTACATTCCGCCAGGCATTCGGGTGCTGTCAGAGCCCACAGCGAATGCCTGACGCGAGTCAGTCCCGCCGTCAAGAGTGTCGGCGATCCACGCCGCCGGCACCACTTGCTGCCCGTTCAACGACACACCGTCATGCAAGAAAAGCGACCCGAACCGAATCATGTCGGTAAGACAAGCGCTGATGCCGCCATTGAACATTCCGGTGCCGACCGGGTCTACGCCGATCGTGGCGTCGCATTGGGAGCCGATGCGGCTCCACAGCAGTTCCGACATCAGTTCGGGCATCCGTTGGCCGCCGGCGACCTCGCAAATCCAGCCGAGAACATCTGAGTCACACGAGCGATATTCGAACGGGCCGCCGTGAGCCGACTTCTGTCGCAATGTCAGCAGGAAGTCGTACAGCGTGGAGGGGACATCCGGACTGCTCTTGGGCGCCCACCCCATCGCCTGGTCGAGGATGTGTATCTTCGCGGCCGGGTCCCCATAGTCATCTGAGAAAGCGATCCCCGACCTCATGTCCAGCAGGTGGCGCACCGTCGCACCCGCGTAGCCGCAGTTCGCCAACGCGGGAACGAATGCCGTCACCGGTGCGTCAATCTCGATCGCACCGGCCCCGTGCAGCGCACCGACGACGGCTGCCACCAGCGACTTGCTCACCGAGAACAGCAGGTGCTGGGTCTGGGCCCGCAGGCCGTCGAGGTACTCCTCGGCCACCATCGAGCCGCGGCAGGCGACGGCCCACCCGTCGGTAGCGGTGGTGGCCATCACCGCCCCAACGGTGGTGATCATCCCGTCAGTACTGGTCAGCTGGATCTCGGCCACCCTTGCACTGGCCGCGGGCAACGCGGCGGCCCGTTCGGTCCCGCGTGAGATCACCGCGGTCGGCACCATGTCTTCGACGTGCTGGAATGACCACTGCGAATAGGGCGTCGACAGCCAGTTGTCCAGTGAGATGCCCGCCGGGACGCGACCAGGTTCGTTGCCGATCATGCGTGCGGTTTCACCGGATCGCCGGGTGGTCGGATGATCATGGGTGCGCCAATCCAGCCGCTACTCAGGCTCGTGCAACGAGCCGCGAGACGGTCGGCGCGGCCGGGGCCAGGGGTGTTGAGGCGAACTTCGCCTTGATGCCGTTGACCCAGCGCCGACAGTGCTCGGTGAGCTGGTAATCATCGGTCTGCAGGTGCCCACGGGTGACCAGCACGCCGAGTTGGGCGTCCTCGCAGCGTAAATCACCAGGTGCAGCGATACGCATATAGAAGGCCTCGGACTCGTCAGTCACCGATGCCGAGTCGTTGGCGGGGCGCGCAAACGAGACGTGTCCGGCCTCGTCGAGGCGGTACACACCTGTGCCTGGCGTCGCGGTGAAAAGCTCGACGTCCGGCGCGGTCTCCGCCATTATCACCTGACCCCAGACCTCGTCCTCGCCGTAGCCCCGCTCCCAGCGCGAGTTGATCTCCTCGATATCGAGTTCGTACTCCACGTCCATGTATTCGAGCAAGTGGAAGAGGAATAGCGGCATATCGGCGTAGGCCTCAGTGGTCAGATTGGTCATCGGGCTGGCGCCGCTCAGGCGCGGGTTCACCTCGCCGAGGTAGAGCTCGTCGGAATCCAGGTCGTGCAAGAGGTCCACCTCGAAGTAGCCGCGGTACCCCTCGCGGCTCATGACATCGCCCAGCTTTCGCACCATTTCTCGAGCGGCGTGCATCTGTGCCGGTGGCAGCGCCCCGCGCCAGATGTCATTACCGCACCAGGCCCCCTTGTGCGAAGTTAGCTCTGGGTAACCGACGAGACTCGTCATCGCGGGGCCGATCACTGTGCCATGGCGAGTCACGACGCCCTCGAGGCACACCTCGACATTGCGGATGCGCTTCATCACTTTGACTTCCTGCTGCCCGACCAGGTCAGCGGCGCATTGATCCCAGTCGCGCTGGCCGCGCACAAAGAACGTCCCGCTGCCAGCATCGCCGTATGCGTCCTGAACGACCAGGTCATCTCCCAGGCCGGCGCTTTGTGCCAGCGCCAGCAGCTCGTCGTAGGCACCGGCTCGCCCGATCACGTTCGGCACACTCGGCACGCCCGCCTCATCGGCCAGGCGCGTCATAACGGTTTTGGAGTCCAGGCGGCGGAGCAGCTCCGCCGGGGGGTGCATGACGTCGAGCCCCGCCTGGCGCGCGAGGGCCTGGGCCTGCTCGTCAAGCATCACGAAGCAGGCCTTGCCGCCAGGCCCTCGTTCCGCGATGAACTCAAGTGTCTCAGGATCGGACAAGAGGTGGTTGCACACATCGCCCATGGACCCGAAATCCCTGCGGTCGCGCCGCCGGGGTACGAACGCGCGCGGATGTGCGCCCTCAAAAGAGTCAAAGTAGTTCAGGTATAGGAAGTTCCGCACCCAGTGATCGATCCCCAGCAGGTTGAACGGGGTCGGAGAGATGAAGTAGAGCGGCACCGCGTTGGTGTGAAAGAACGCGCGTATGTCCGAGAGACCGTTCAGCGGGCGGCGCGGCGCGGTCTCGTGCCCGCCGGCATGCACGATCACGCCGGTCGCCGTGCCGTCAGCGCATGAATCCGGCGTAAGGACCGCAGCGCGGGCAGGAGTCCGGCGGTCAGCGCGTGATCTCCGCGGCAGTGGCGAGGTAGGCGTCTGGATCCTCGCAGAACTCGGCGTCATCGAGTAGTCGAGCCTCGTCCTCGCTGAGCGTGGCGGCCCACGGTCGCAGGGCAGGAAGCGTCTTCAACGCAGCGAAGAAGATGGCGCTGGTGATGTCGAAGCGGGCTTTAGGCAGCCGGTTGAGCTCGTTGCTCGTCTGCATGAGACTTTCCTCGGCGTCGCTGCGCAGTGTCATCAGACACGTCGTCATCAGAACACATCCTTTCCAACGCATGCACGCAGTATGTTACTACCGTTAACCACCAGTTGCAGCGAGCAGGCGCCCGATGTCATCAACTATCACGTCGGCGACCCGTGGTCGCCGGGTCGGACAACTTGCCGCAGGCGGTGTGCAGCTAAACGGGAGACGGGTCCCGTAACCGCCGCGACATCGGCGGTACACACGCAATTCCGCTAGTTGAAAACGTGTAGGGAGCGAGCCGATCGGTTATTCACCCTCGTTGGGCCGCAGCAGGACCCGGAGTACTTTACTGGTACCCGTGCATGTTCGATTACTGCATATTCGCATGGTTGCGGCGGCGAGTTGGGCTGACATCACCCTGGGCCGGGGACGGCCAAGTTATCGGCTCACAACAGATGTCTCACCGGTGATACGCTGGTGAATGTGAACACAGTGACTGTGCGCGATCTACGCAACAACGGGGGAGAAGTACTCCGCCGCGTTGAACACGGCGAACGGATTGTGGTTACACGCGACGGCGCACCGGTGGCCGAACTGCGCCCCTTGCCCCGTTCCAGCGCCAGCCAGACTGAACTGATTCGTCGCCGCAAGAATCTCCCACGGGTAAACCCAGATGTCCTCCGTCGCAACATCGATGACCTGATCGATCCGTCGCTGTGACCGACGTTCCAAGGCGGGGAATGCTGGACACCTCCACAGTGATCCTCCTCGGCGATATATCCGATCCGACCGAACTTCCCGACGAATCGGTGATTAGCGCAATCACACTGGCGGAATTGTCCGTAGGCCCACATGTGACGCACGATCCCGCTGAGCGCAGCGCACGTCAGCAGCACGTGCAGCAGGCTGAGGCCGACTTTGGCGTCGTTGCCTTTGACGGCGATTGCGGTCGGGCATTTGGAGGCGTTGCCGCAGCGCTGCGTGCATCGGGGCGCAAGCCGGCTGCGCGCGCCTACGACGCGCTCATTGCAGCGAGCGCGATCGCACACGCCGTTCCGCTCTATACCTGCAATCCCAACGACTTCGCGGGTATCCCACAGCTGGAAGTCCGCCCGGTCACCCACCCGCACGATCAATAGGGAGAAGTTCTGCGTTCGGCAACGGTGGCGGTGGCGGTGGCGGACGAACTAATCACGAACCCCTTTGGGACACTTCGCAATATGGAGTACTTTACTGGTAACGCTGCATATTCGATCGCTGCATATTCGTGGTACTCGATGGGGCAAGCTTCAACCGGTCACTCGGCATCCGGCGACTTCCCGTAAGTTGGTCGTTGAGTTAAGTCCGGACCGGCGAGGGTTTTGCCGCGACTCGAGGCGCGAGAGGAAGCCCAATGAGTACGAATACATACCGTTCCCCGGCAATCGTCGGTCTAGCCGCCGTCGCGCTGATAACAGCGGGGTGTAGCAACGGCGGGGGCGTCGAGGCGTCGATGCCGCCGCAGGTCGGGTTGATTGCTACCTCCGAGGTGCAGGCGCCACCCACCGAGGTAAAGCTAATCGGGGAGGGGGACGTCGAGGTGAAGCTGACCGGTCCGATCGCTGCGAAGTACTCAACGGCGACCGACAGTCAGAAGCAGGCGCTCGGCAAGCCGCTGACCGGTGACCACAACGCAGGGACCCGTGAAAGCGGCGTGGTGTTCCAACAGTTCCAGGGCGGCGTGATTGTCGCCAAGAATGACGAGCCGGGCACACCTGCCTACATCACCTGGGGCAAGATCCGCGAGGCCTGGAATGTCGAACGCGACCCGAATGGCATTCCCGAGGCCGCAGGCAAGAACGGCTCGCCAGGCCCGCTGGGCGTACCGACCAGCGATGAGAATCCCGTCGGTGATCTGCTTGTGACAACGTTCGAGTACGGCAAGATCACGTTCAACCCGAAGACTGACGAGGTTGAGGTGACGGTTAACGGCAAGGTCGTACCATCCGGCCTGTAGGCGCCAGAGTTGCCCGCAGTTGCCATTGGTGGGTGGCTACAACTCTCTGAATGCTTCCCGGTGCGCCCGACTGCAGTAACCCACCCGCATCGCCGACAGGAAGAAGGCCGCCGCTGTCTGTCGCTGAAAAGCGGTGGGAGGCACGCCCAGGCGCTGCGCTGCCACGCGCTGCGATTGTTTCGATGGGCGCTCATTGACCGCTGCGAATGCGTCGTCGTCGAAGCTATAGCGCGAGGTGGAGCCGCAGCGCCTCGTCGATGTCGGAGAGCTCACCGGGGGAGACCCGGCCGATGCGACGGAGTAGCCGTTGTGTCGCAAGGGATCTGACCTGCTCGGCTTGCGCCTTGGAGTCGACCTGCAGGCCGCTCGCGATTGCCGGCAGTAACACCTGAAACGGAAAGACCTTATCGGTGTTGCTGGTTACCGGTACGACAGTGACCACGCCACGTCCGAGCTGCGTCGCGGTCGCATTCGCCCGGTCGTTGCTCACGATGACTGCGGGGCGTTGCTTGTTCGCTTCGCTACCGCGTGCGGGATCTAAGTCGACCTGCCATATCTCACCGCGCAGCATCGGCCACACCGTCACCTACGGTGCTATCCCATGCCTCGGCGTCCTCGGTGCTGGACCACTCCGCCCATGCACTGGCATAGTCCTCGCCCAGAGTGGGATAGCGCAGCATTTGCACCGCGCGTTGAACGCCGGCTGAGCGCGATGCTAGCCCGGTGCGGCTGACATAGTCGTCCAAGGCGGCTACGTCCTCGCCGGAAAGGCTTACGCTGAGCTTCATACTGCAATGCTACCATAGTAGGATTGCAGTAGCATCGTACGTATTCAGCGGCTCGGCCCGTGCCGTTGCAGGGGGGCTAGCGAACCGTCGCTCACCGCACTGCTGGCCGATGCTGTCGAGCCGGCAACCAGGTCGCGCACCGCCAGGCCTGTTGAGACTCTCGGACCAATGTTGAAGTCCGCCAGTTTATCTGCGAAACCCGCCAAGTAGAGCGAGACAGGACAGCACTTCCGGTGGGGTGTGATTCATCTGAAAACGGCGGATCTACCGGTAACCCGCCATATTCGATTCGGCCGTATTCCTCGGCGCAAAGCTGTTGGTCTGCAGGGGCGGGGCGCCCGTCACACATCACGTCTGATCGACGGTCTGCCAGCGTGCGCGCCGGCACTGATGGGGATGGACGGGCATGGCGAGTTGTTTGCCAGCCACAGTCGCAGCCACAACTCCGGAAACCCCGAAGACGACTTCGCACAGCTGCGGTAGAAGACCCTAGATGGGGAGCAGATCGCGTACCTCGGCCTCCGATGCGCAGCCTTCAGCCGCGGCTGGCGCGGATGCCTCGGCCAACGATGTCGTTGAGGGCGGCGAGGGTTACGTCGAGGGGCACCCCGCTGGATCCTTCGATCCCGGCGCGCACGACACCCCAGCCCATCTCGAAGAGGACGGCGGCAGTGGTGTCGGAGTCGACGTCGGCGCGTACGGAGCCGTCGGCGCGGCCCTCCTCGAGAATGTCGGCGAGTACCCCGCGGATGCGGCTGCGCTGAATGTCGGCGGCGAGCTGGGCCGGCCGGCCGTCCACCAGATGAGATTCGCCGAGCAGCGACGCCCGCAAGAGTTCGTCCGCGCCGTAGTGCTCGGCTGTGGCGCCGACGAGCGCGGTGAGGCGACGAGGGACTGTGCCCTCGGCGTGGAGGGCGGCGGTGGCCCGCTCCACGAAACGCTCGAGCGAGGCTTGGATGACCGCAAGGTAGACGGATTCCTTGGAATCGAAGTGGAGGTAAAGGCTGCCCTTTCCGGTCCCGGCCTGCTTGGTGATGTCATCGACCGTCGCGCGCCGGTAGCCGAAGCGGCGGAACTGCTGCTCGGCCGCGGCGACCAGGCGATCGCGCGGAGCCGGGGCTGCGTGCGGGGATGTCATCACATCGATGATAGCCGTTTGACGATGACTGACCAAACAACTAGTTTAGTCAGTCATCGAACGATGCGACACCCAAACGCTCAAGGAGTCCCCGTGTATCTACGCCAGCCCTCGGCGTACCTCGATGAGGACCATGAGAGGTTCCGAGCGAGCGTTTCCGCGTTCGTCGAGCGCGAGATCCGCCCACACGCGCAGGAGTGGGAGGCGGCCGGCGAAATACCTCGCGACCTTTACTTGCGGGCGGCCAAGGCGGGGCTGCTGGGCTTGCGATACCAGGAGCGGTGGGGCGGTAGCGCCCTCGATTATTCCGCCACCGTGGTGCTATGCGAGGAACTCGCCAAATGCGACTCCGTCGGCACCGCGGTCGCCCTGATGGCCCACGCGGAGTTTGCGCTGTCTGCGATCGCAGACGAGGCGTCCGACGAACTGAAGGTCGCGTACCTGGCGCCTGCCATCCGCGGCGAGCTGATTGGCGCGATCGGCGTGTCAGAGCCGGGTGCGGGCTCCGACGTGGCGTCGATTTCGACAATGGCGCGCCGTGAGCGCGACGAATACGTGATCTCCGGCCAGAAAACCTTCATCTCCAACGGCACCCGCGCGGACTTCCTCACGCTCGCAGTCCGCACCGGTGAGCCGGGGCCGCGCGGCATCTCCCTCGTCGTTTTCCCGACCGCCACGCCCGGGTTCTCCGTCGGCCGCCGCCTCGACAAGCTCGGCGCCCGCGCGTCAGATACCGGCGAGCTGTTCTTCGACGAGTGCCGTATACCCACCGCGAACCTCATCGGCGAGGAGGGGCGGGGATTGCGCTACATCCTCGCGCACTTCGCCGGCGAGCGGCTGGTGATCGCGGCTTTGGCTGTCGGTGTGATGGAGCGCCTGATCGCCCTCGGCGTCGACTACGCGGCCGACCGGGTCGTGTTCGGCCGCCCGCTGTGGCGTTTCCAGGTGTGGCGGCACCGGTTCGCGGAAATGGCAACGCGACTGCAGGCGAGCCGCCTGATGACCTACCACGCTGCCGACCTGTTGAGCCGCGGCGAGCCGGCGGCCGACGTGGCCGTGTCGATGGCCAAGCTGGCCGCCGCCGAGGCCGCCCAATTCGTGGCAGCCGAGGTGCTGCAGCTGCACGGCGGGTTCGGGCAGATGGAGGAATCGCCAGTGCCGCGCTATTACCGCGACGTCGCCGGGTTCTCGGTGGGCGCGGGCACGTCGGAGATCATGCGCGAACTCATCGCCCGCGCCCTCGTAACGACCAAGGAGCCCACATGAACCAGCCACAAGGTGAACGGCTTGGCGCGATCGACGCGTGGATGACCATCTGTGGTCCCGACACCGCCGACCGCTGGCCCGACCCGTTCTGGCACATCTTCAACAGGTACGGCGTGGCCGACCGATTCCGGCGGGGGTTCACGCTTGACGAAGTACTGGCTGAGATGGACGCGGCCGGGGTCGAGAGGGGCGTTGCGTCGTCGTTCAAATTCCTCGACACGTGGGTGGTCGACAATGATGAGACCGCCGCCTACGTCGCCGAGGCGCCCGACCGGCTCATCGGCTGCTGCACGGTCGACATCCGTGATCCGATGCCGGCCATGCGAGAGCTGCGCCGCTGTATCGAGGAACTCGGCATGCGCGCTGTGCGTCTGGAGCCCTACCAGTACGGCGACGGACGCACCACAGCACCGCCGCCCACAGACCGGATGTACTGGCCGATCTACGTCGCCTGCTGCGAATACGAGATCCCGGTCGCCATCCAGGTGGGCCACACCGGCCCGCTGCTGCCCTCGGAGTGCGGTCGGCCCATCTACCTCGATGAGGTCGCTCTCACCTTCCCCGAACTCACCATCCTTGGCACCCACGTCGGCAATCCATGGGAGGAGGAGATGATGATCCTGGCCTGGAAGCATCCCAACGTCTACGTCGAGACATCAGCTCGGCCCGCACGCCACTGGTCTGCCGCGCTTCGGGAGTTCGCTGGCGGCTGGGGGCAAGACAAGGTGATCTGGGCTACCGACTACCCGCTCCTTCCCTTCGGCCGCACCGTCGACGATGTGTACTCGTGCGGTTTCCCTGCGGAGGTGACCCGCAAGCTCCTGCGTACCAACGCCGCCCGGGTGTTCGGTATCGATGTCTGAATTGATCTCCTGCGCGCGCGACGACCGCGGGATCTACACCATGGAGATCTGCCGGCCCGAGGTCCGCAACGCTTTGAACCCCGAGGCGTTCGTCGAACTCGTCGCGTGTTGCGCCGAGATCGACGCCGATCCCCGAGCGCTGGCGGTGGTGCTGCGGGGGCGGGGTCGCACGTTTTCGGCGGGCGGTGACTTCGTTGCGCTAAACGATCTCCTGGAGGGGGGCCGTGACGTCGCCTTCGCTGAGCTCCGCAACGCCAACGCCGGCGTGGTCGCGCTGGCGTCGCTGCGTGTCCCCACTGTCGCCGCCCTCAATGGTGACGCCTTTGGCGGCGGCGCGGCCGTGGCGCTGGCGTGCGACTTCCGGCTGGTGGCCGCCACAGCCCGGCTCGGCTTCATATTCGCCCGCCTAGGCCTGAGCGGTGCTGACACCGGCGCGACCTGGTGGCTCACGCGACTGCTGGGCTCTGCGCGCGCCCTGGAGATCCTCGCTCTCGGCCGCGTCTTCAGCGCCGAGGAAGCGCTCGCCGCCGGCCTGGTGACCGAAGTCGCGCCGGCCGACAGGTTCGACGAAACGGTCGACGCGTTCGCCAGCCGGCTCGCCGCGCTGGCACCTGGCGCAGTACAGGGCACCAAACGCGCACTGGCCGGCATCGAGACCCGGTCGCTGGCTGCTCAACTCGACCTAGAGGCCGGCATCCAGGCCGACGTGATCTGCACCGCCGACTTCTCCGAAGGCCTCGCCGCGTTCGCGGGCAAGCGGTCTGCCCAGTTCAAGGGGGAATAACAGTGGACGTGCTCCTGACCGACGAGCAGCGCCGACTACGGGCCGAGGTGCGAACCTGGCTCGAGGAGGCCTACCCACCCGCCCGGGTAGCGGCCCTCGAACGTGACCACGAGTATCCCGACGAGTTCTGGGCCGAGTGCGCCAGCCGGGGCTGGTGTGGCATCGCAGTGCCGGTCGAGCACGGCGGGCGGGGCGGCACAGTTACCGACCTTTGCGTGTTTGTCGAAGAAGTCGCCAGAACGACGATCTCGCTGTCCACGCTGTACATTACCGCGACGATATTCGGGTCCGATGCCCTCGCGATGTTCGGCTCACCGGCCCAGCGCGAGCGTCTCCTTCCGGCAGTGGCCACCGGCGGCGTGCGGTTCGCGCTTGCCATGTCGGAGCCCGGCGCAGGGTCAGACTTCGCGGCCATGACGACCACTGCCACCCGCGTGGATGGCGGATGGCGTATCGACGGGCGCAAGGGCCCAATCAGCGGCGCTGAGCGGGCCGAGGTGATCATCACCGCCGCCCGCACCAGTACTGACCCCGACTCGCGCCACCGCGGGATCAGCCTGTTCCTCGTCGAGCCGCCCGTCGATGGGCTGCGGTTCGAGCGCCGCGAGTTCGCGGCGATGCATGGCCTGCCCGTCAACGATGTTGTCTATGACTCGGTTGTGGTTGGCGACGACACGCTGCTCGGCGCAGAAGGCGATGGGTGGCGCAACCTCGCCCGGCTCATGGACCCCGAACGGCTCGCCAACGCTGCTCAGGCGGTGGGCGTCGCCCAGGCTGCGGTTGACGATGCGGTCACCCGCGCCCGTGAGCGCCACCAGTACGGCGCGCCAATCGGCCGGTTCCAGGCGGTTGCTCATCCTCTGGCCACGGCCCACGCTGAGATCGCCGCCGCCCGCTTGCTCGTCTACGGAGCCGCGACCAAGCGCGACATCGAGGGGCCGTGCCCGCTGGAGGTCTCCATGGCGAAAATGGTCGCCAACAACGCGGCGGTGCGGGCCACGGAGGCCGCACTACAGGTCGCCGGGGCCAGCGGCTACGAGCAAGCATCGCCGTTCATGCGCCGGTTCCTGGAAGCCCGGGGCTGCGAACTCGGCGGGGGCACCAGCCAGATCCAGCGCAACATCATCAGCCACCACCTGGGCCTGCGATGAGGGCACTGGTGTTCCGGGAGGCAGGGCTGCTGGAGGTGGCGACCGTCGCCGACCCGACCCCGGGACCGGGGCAAGTCGTGATCGAGGTCACGGCCGCCGGGGTGTGCGGCACCGATTACCATCTCGTGGCCGGCGAACTCGGCGTGCCCGCGGGCACCATCCCCGGCCACGAGACCGCTGGCCGCGTCGTCGAGGTCGGTCCGGGCGTCGACGACTTCGCCCTTGGCGACTCGGTGGTCTGCTATGGACAGGTCGTGTGCGGCCGGTGCGCCGCCTGCCGAAGCGGGCACGAGAACCGTTGCATGCGGCCCGAGGGTTTCGGGATGGCCCGCCCCGGGGGATTCGCCGAGTACCTGGCGGCGCCGGCGGGGTGCCTGCTGCCGCTGCCCGACGGTGTCGACACCGAAATCGCCGCAATCGCCACCGACGCCATCGCCACACCGTTTCACGCCCTCGACTCGATCGCCGCCCTTCGACCCGGCGAGCGGGTAGCCGTCGTGGGCGCCGGAGGCCTCGGCCTGCACGCCATCGCCCTCGCCCGCCTGATGGGGGCCGGACGGGTCGTCGTCGCCGACCCGTCCCCAGAGGCGCGGACACTGGCCCTCGCGGTCGGCGCTGACGACGTCCTCGACCCCGCCGCGGTTACCGAACCGGGGCGCGAGCTGCGCGCCCTGGCCGGCGGCGCGCACGCCGCATTCGAGTTCGTCGGCCGGGCGGACACCGTCGACGTCGCCCTACAGTCGCTTGCCGCCGGGGGCCGGCTCGTCGTCGTCGGCGTGGGCCACGATCGCCCGCAACTCCCGCCGATCATCCGGCTCGTCGGCATGGAGCTCTCAGTTCGAGGATCGTTCGGATCGACGCGAACCGACATCGCCACGGTCCTCGCGCTTCTCGCCAGCGGGCGCCTGGACGGGTCCCGCTCGGTCAGCCGCAGCGTCGGCCTGGACGAGGCGCCCGCAATCTTCGCCGGGCCGGCCGGACCGGCACGCACTGTCATCAAACCGGCTCCGGGAGAAGGGAACACGACGAGATGACCAGTGATATGGACGTCATGGTCGAAGTCACCGACCGGGTCGCGACGGTGACGCTCAATCGTCCCGAGCGGCTCAACACCATGAACATCCCGATGGTCGACCGGCTTGTCGACGCGCTCGGCGAGGCGGCCGCCTCGCCGGCGCGGGTCGTGGTTCTCGCCGGTGCCGGGCGGGCGTTCTGCGCGGGCGCAGACCAGGCCGAGATGTCCGAGCGCAGCCCTCAGGAATGGGAGCAAATCGTGCGCCGCTACCTCGACCCGGTCCGAACGATCGTCGGCATGGACAAGCCGGTTATCGCGGCCCTGCACGGCGACACGGTCGGCGGCGGGCTGGGCCTCGCGATGGCGTGCGACCTGCGCCTAGCCGCCGACGGCATCAGGCTCGGGGCGCCGTTCACACCAATCGGCCTGGCCGGCTGCGACATGTCGGCCGGGTGGTTCCTGCCGCGGCTGGTCGGATTGGGTGCGGCCACCGAACTCATGTTCACCGGACGGCTCCTAGACGCTGACGAGGCTCTACGTCTGGGGTTGGTCCACCGGGTAGTGGCGCCAGAGCAGCTGGTGGACGAGGTCGGGCGATGGAGTAAACGGATTGCCCAGGGTCCGCCCGTGGCCCACGCCTGGACCAAGCGGGCAATCCGTCGCTCCCTTGGAGTCGACATGGAGGCGGAGTTCGAGTTCGAGATTTTCGCGCAGGTCCAGTGTCTGCAGACCGCAGATCACCGCGAAGGCGTCGCCGCGTTCGGACAGAAGCGCCGCCCGGAGTTCACCGGTGAATGAGCTCAGCGACGACCAGGAGGCGTTTCGGGCGGAGGTCGCCCGCTTCGCGGATCTTCACATCGCCCCCCACGCCCGCCGCTGGGACGTCGAGGACCGCTACCCGATGGAGCTGTTCGGTCGGCTGGGCAAGCTGGGCTGGCTCGGAGTCGGTTTCGCCGAGGACCATGGCGGCTCCGGCGGCGGACCGGTCGAACGCTGCGTGCTGCTCGAGGAGCTGGCCAGGGCCAGCGCGGGTGTGGCGCTGGGCGTCTATGTACACACCTCACTCGCCGCTGCCGCGCTGGCCGACATTGCCACACCGGAATTGCGTAACCAGCTCCTACCCGGCCTGCTCACCGGCGCGGTTACTGCTGCCTGGGCATACGCCGAGCCGGACGCGGGTGCTGACGTCACCCGCGCCCGCCTGGCAGCGCGCCGCGACGGCGACCACTACGTGCTCGACGGAACGAAGCTCTACATCACCAACGGCACCTTCGCCAACATCATCCTCGTCGTGGCACGCACCGCAGAGCAGCCCGGGCGGCTGGCCGGCCTGTCAGTGCTGGCCGTGGATGGCGACACACCGGGGTTGATCCGGACACCGATGGCCAAGGTCGGCATGCGCCCTTCCGAGCTGGCCGAGCTGCACTTCGACGGCTGCCGGGTGCCGGCCGACCGGCTGGTCGGTGACCAGGACCGCGGGTTTCAGCAATGCCTCACGGTGTTGTCGCGCGGCCGGGTGTACGGCGGTGCCCTTGCCCTCGGCCTTGCCGGGGCCGCCCTCAACGCGGCCACCACCTACGTAAGCGCGCGCGAGCAGTTCGGCGGGCCGCTGGTGAAGCTACAGGCGGTGCGGTTCACGCTCGCCGACATGGCCGCCCGGCTGCGGGCCGCAAGGGCCCTGGTCTACGGAGCCGCGGCGGCCATGGCGGCCGGGCGCAACGCCGACACCGATGCTTCCATCGCCAAGCTCGTGGCGTCGGAAGCGGCCACCTGGATCGCCGAACGGGCTATGCACCTGCAGGGTGCCTCCGGGTTCATGCTCGATAGCCCGGCGCAGCGCTACTACCGCGACTGCAAAATCCTCGAGTACGGCGAGGGAGCAAACGAGCTACAGCGGGAGATGATCGCCAAGGCGCTGGTCGGCGGGTTCCGGCCGTGACTGGAGGAATGGACGCTTGGCCGAAGGACGGGAAGTGCTGCACCGAATAGCACTTCTGGCCATCGGGGGAGTCGTGGCAAGAGCTCCCACTAAAACTTAGGGCTGACCACCCGCGCCTCCGAAGTTCAGGAACGTTGCGGGTGTTGCCAATTGGGACTGCAGACCGCATGCTGACCCCATGACGGCGCCGGAAATCCCCTACTGACATGTCTGGCGCGACGAACATGGCATCAGTCATCAGCGCCGCGCTTCGTTCGGTTCTTTCACACTCGATGCGGTAAGCGAGGGTTCAGCCCAGACATGGCAACGTGACGGAGGCTTACCTTCCAAAGTGCTCTTCCTGACGCTCGTTCCCGGCCGGGACAGCAGCTGGCATCAGAATCCAGCGCCGCAATGGATTGTCCCCGTCTCGGGCGGCTGGTTCGTGGAGACCATGGACGGGGTAAGGGTCGAGATGGGGCCGGGTGAACTTTCCTTTGGTGGCGACCAAGGATGCCAATGGGTTGACGGCAAGCGGGGGCATTGCTCCGGAGCACTCGGATCTGAACCCGCCGTGCTTATGCTCGTCCAGGTCGAGGCCCCGCCCAGGAGCTAAATCCTGATCATCGGGTTGGGGCGAGACGCGAAAGATGGGTGAATTCAGCCGGTCGGCGCAACACCGGGTCGATTTTCCGGGTGTGTTGATAGAAGTTCGTCGAGCGCCAGGTGACTAACGACTCTAGGAACGCCCAACGGCCAACGCGTACTCTGATGGAACGCGGCGGATACCCCCAGGAGGTATAGCGACGATGTATGACGATCACGGTTGGATGTGGGGGCACGGCTGGGGTTGGGGCGGCGGGATCTTGATGGGTGTGCTGATGATCCTGTTCGTGGTGGCCTTGGTCGCCGCCCTGGTTCTTGCTATCCGATATCTGACTGCGCCCCAACAGGTCCCGGGACTACCGGCCGGCAACACCGAGGACCGTTCGGAGCGTCTACTCGCCGAGCGGTTCGCCCGCGGAGAGATCGATGAAGACGAGTACCGCCGTCGCATGTCAGTTCTGCGTGAACACAATTGATCATGCTTGGCCCCGCCGACAAGAAAACAGCTAGAGCCGACGTCGAACACGCGTTTACCGCATTACTCGAAGGAATCCGCACAACACACTAGTGGGCCGCGTTTGAAGTTGTTTGGCGGTTGGCTTTCTTGAGGATTTGATCGGCCGTTTTGGTCCAGACGAACGGGTGGGCGCGGTTGTTCCAGCCGGTGATGTAGGTGCGGATAGCGGCGGTGAGTTCGCGGACGCTGCCGAAGGTGCCGCGGTGGATGGCTTGACGTTCGATGATGCCGAACCAGATCTCGACCATGTTCATCCAGGAGGCTGAGGTTGGGGTGAAATGCACTCGGATGCGGGGGTTTTCGGTCAGCCAGTCGCGCACTTCCTGTTTCTTGTGGGCAGCGTAGTTGTCCATCACCAGGTGTAGTTCCTGATCGGGGTAGGCCCTGGCGACGTGTTTGAGGAATGTCAGGAACTCCTGGTGACGATGACGGGGCTTACACAGTCCGGTGATCTGGCCGGTGGCAATGTTCAACGCGGCGAACAATGTCGTAGTGCCGTGGCGGATGTAGTCGTGGGTCTGGCGCTCGGGGATCCCGATCTGCATCGGCAGGGTGGGCGCGGTGCGATCCAAGGCCTGGATCTGGGACTTCTCATCGACGCACAGGATTATCGCGTTCTCGGGTGGCTCCAGATACAACCCGACGATGTCGGTGACCTTGGCGACCAGTTCGGGGTCGGTGGAGAATTTGAACGTTTCCGCCCGCCATGGCTGGATGCCGTGCTCGCGCCACACCCGGGCAACGGTGCCGTAACCAACTCCCAGATGTGTTGCCAGAAGCCGTGAACTCCAATGCGTGACGCCGTACTTATTCGGTGGCGGCGCCAACGTCACCGCGATCAGCTTGTCACGATCCAGGGTGCGCGGCCGGCCCGAGCGGTCCTCATCGAAGAGCCCCGCCACACCCTCTGATTCATAGCGGGCCCGCCAGTTGATCACTGTCTGGCGCGAGATCGAGAACCGTCGAGCGATCTCCGCATGAGCAACACCATCGGCGGCCAGCAACACGATCCGCGCCCGCTGCACCAAGCCCGCCTTCGTCGAGGAGGAACGCACCCACTTCTCCAGCGTTTCGCGGTCACTATCCGGCACTAACAACGGCGCTGCTCGCATACGCAATTCAACCAAAAATTACTGCCCAACTACTTCAGGCGCGCCCCACTAGATCCACGCACCATCACACACCAGTGCTTGCCCACACACCGGGGCCTCAAACTACTCGAAGCCACCTCGATGACCGGCCAAACCGTACTAAACGAGAGCTGCCTAGCGGTGCTGCAGACCACCACCGGGGTGTTCTGCAACGTGATCGTGCATACGGAGCACCCTTTACTGGTAACCCGTCGTATTCGATTCGGCTGTATTCCGGCCCGTGCAGTCCGGCGGATCTCTACCGGTATGTCGGTCCAGAAGCTGGGTGCCATGGCATCTAATAGGCAGTTTGACCGACAGGAGCCAACGCGGCGGGTGAGGGGCCGTGGCCGGATCATTCGAAACGTCCGTGATACATCTGATGAAAACGGCGGATTCAACTGGTACCGCTGCATATTCGATTGCTGCATATTCGTCACTTCGCCTGGCTGCTCGTTCCGACCGTGCGTCGGCACCTTGACGCTCTAGCTCAGTGCCCCCGACCCCCTCAGGATGCGGGTCTCGGCTTCCGCATCAATACATCATGATGTTTTGATGCTACGATGAAGCGTGCGAACTACCGTAGACCTCCCGGATGACCTGCATAAGCAAGCCCAAGCCATTGCTCGGGATAGCCACCGCACTTTTAGCGCGACGATCGCGGACTTAATTCGTCGTGGGCTCGATACCGGGCGAGCCGATGGGCTGCGGACGAGTGCCGTCACCGGACTACCGGTCGTCAGCGTCGGTAGAGTCATCACGACCGAGGACGTCCGTTCGTTGGACGACGAGCAGTGACATTCTTGCTTGACGCGAATGTCCTGATCGCGTTGGTGGTCGCAGACCATGTGCACCATGCGGCCGCTGAGCAGTGGCATGCCGGCCAGACGAAGAAGTTCGCCACCTGCCCGGTTACGCAGGGGAGCCTGATCCGCCTGCTGCTCCGCGAGGGGCAGTCATCAGCGACGGCCGTGGCCGCGCTTGAAGGAATCACCGGTTGCAATCAGCACGAATTCTGGCCTGACAGCATCACATTCGCCGTAGTCAAGATGACGGGGATCGTCGGACATCGCCAGGTAACCGATGCTTACCTGGCCCAATTGGCGCGG
>CAXMSM010000022.1:0-3395 GCA_964195655.1 uncultured Gammaproteobacteria bacterium
TCAGTGAACCGCATGCCTTCGGCGGCGATCCGGTCGATGTTCGGGGTGCGATAACCCATCAGGCCATCGCTGTAACAGCTCAGGTTGGTAATCCCGATGTCGTCGCCCCAGATGACCAGAATATTGGGTTTTCCGTCCGGCATGACGACCTTCACTTTCGGCGATCGATGGCTTTGACCCCCACCCTAGCCTCAGCGGTCGGTCCAGAGATATTACGGCGGCGGCGTCGGAATCCGTTCACATCTCATGACGCTAACAGCGGTCTACTTCAGCCAGTTTCGGCGCTCAATTCGTGGTCGAGCCAACCGCTAAGGCGTTGCTGCGATTTAGCTTCTGGCCAATCGGGCGGCTCAGCCCTTGGGTGACACCGGCGCGGCTGCGGCTACAACGGGTTATGCCGACTCGGCCTTCATCTGGTGGAACAGATCGACGTAGTACGGCAGGCAGTGCTCCAGCGCCTGCTTCGTGGTGAACCGGGGCTGATAGCCGAGATCGCGCTGCGCCTTGGCGATCGAGAAGTAGTTGTCCAGGTAAACTCGTTCCACCCCAGTGGGTTCCAACAATGGCTTGGGCAGACCGAAGCGAAAATGCAGCCATTGCCAGCCAGACATGACCAACCACACAGGGCGGCCAGGCACCCGCAGTTTGGGCCAGCGCTGACCGCACGCCTCGACCACTGGACGCGCAAATTCGAACATATTGACCGGCTCGCCATCGTTGATGAAGTACGCCTGTCCGGGGGCGGTGCCGCCCGGTACCAGATGTTGCGCAGCCAGAATGAATCCGTGGATCAAGTTGTGTACGTAGGAGTTGTCGAGTTTGACGTTCTTGTTGCCGACCAGAACCTTGACATGTCCGGACAGCACACTTTCGAAGAGCTTGCGGAACATGGTCTGATCGCCACGACCCCAGATGCCGCTGGGCCGGATGGAGCAGGTCAACAGACCCTCAACCCCGTTCTGGGACAACACGAACTTCTCAGCCGCCACTTTGGTCTCGGTATAAAGATCATTGAAACGTTCGGTGTAGGGCAGGGTTTCGTTGCCGCTCGAGATGCGTTGACCACCCATCACAACGCTGTTGGACGCTGTGTAAACGAACCTTTTGACCCCGGCCTTCTGTGCGGCGTGCACCAGATTCTTAGTGCCGGTGACGTTGACAGCGAAGCTGCGCTGGCGGTACTCCTCGGTGACTGATGCGCCGCCCATCAGGTCGATGATCGCCGCGGTGTGAATGATCGTGTCGGCATCGGCCACGGCCGCGGCGACGTCGTCGACATCGGTGATGTCGCCCTGAAATATTTCTAGCCGCGGATGCGCCGGCAGTGGCGAGGGGACTCGGTCGAAGGAGTGGACCTCGAGTCCGCGCTCCAGTAGTTCGGTCACTAGGTTGGCGCCGACGAAGCCAGAGCCTCCCGTCACCAGGACCCGGCCGAGTTCAGTCGTCAACGATGCATCGCCCATGTCTGGGAGGATAACTGAAACGTGTTTCAATTTCGATAGTTGGCCGTCAATGAGCTCTCGGAATCATCCGTCACGGTCACCGTCGGCGGCCAGCGCCTGTTCCACCCGTTTACGAGCGCCAGCTAAGTGATCCTCGCAACGTTTGGCAAGCTGTTCGCCTCTTTCCCACAGCTTCAGCGATGCATCGAGATCTAACCCGCCATGTTCGAGCTGCTGTACGACATCGATCAGCTCGTCGCGGGCTGCCTCGTACCCGAGTTCACTAACAGGCTTCATCGCTGGGGCTCCATCATCCGCATCACCCGTATCACCCATCCTCAACGCCCTCACTAATCGCCATGATGGCTCCATCGGCCACTCGCACCCGTAACAGGGTGCCCGCCGGTGCGTCGACAACGGAGTGCAGCACCTGCGCCACACCCCCGAAAGCCGGCGCCGGGTGCGTTTGCACCACTGCGTAGCCGCGGGCCAGCGTCGCTGCTGGTCCCAGTGTCGACAGTCGTGCTGACAGGTGCCCGATGCGTTCGGATTCTGTGGCCAACAGGCGGGTGACGTCGCGGCGAGCGGCCGCCCGCGCGCGGTGGATCTCCTCGGCTCGCGCCTGGACTGCATCGAGCGGTCTGGCCAGCACCGGCCTACTGCGCAGCTGCGAGAGAGTGTGTTGTTCGCGGCTGACCCAGTTGCGCAGTGCGCGCGCGCTGCGCCGACGAAGATCGGCTACCAGCGTCTGTTCGGCGGCCGAGTCGGGCACGATCCGCTTGGCGGCGTCGGTCGGCGTGGCTGCACGCAGGTCGGCGACAAGGTCGCACAGCGGACTGTCCGGCTCGTGGCCGATCGCGCTGACGATCGGTGTCGTGCACTTGGCAATCTCCCGGCACAGCGTCTCGTCGGAGAACGGCAGCAGATCCTCCACGCTGCCGCCGCCACGGGCGAGCACGATGACATCGACGTCCGGATCGGTGTCCAGTGCCTGCAGAGCTTCGACGATCTGTGACACGGCGTTAGGTCCCTGCACCACCGTGTTGCGCACCGCGAACTGCACCGCGGGCCAGCGGCTGCTCGCCACGGCGGTGATGTCGTGCTCGGCGGCTGACGCTCGCCCGGTGATCAGCCCGATGGTTCCGGGCAGGAATGGGATCGGCCGCTTCAGCCGGGGGTCGAACAGGCCCTCGGCGTCGAGCAGCCGCCGCAGCCGATCAATTCGGGCCAACAGCTCGCCCAAGCCGACAGCTCGAATCTCGCTGATGCGCAAGCTGAATGTTCCGTTGCGCGTGTAGAACTGCGGCCGGCCGTGCATGATCACCCGGGTGCCCTCGGAGAGCTGCACCGAGGCGTTGGTGACCAGACCGCGCGGACAACTGACGGTCATCGACATGTCGGCGGCGGGGTCGCGTAGCACCATCCACGCGGTCGACTGGCGCACCTTCAGTTCGGTCAGTTGACCTTCGACCCATACGGTGCCGAGCCGGTCGATGTATTTGGCGATCCGAGTGGCGACGGCCCGCACTGGCCAGGGATTGTCCGCGGACTTGCCCTGCTCGGCTTCGGTCACTTGGCCGACGCGCGGGTGATCCTGTTATGCAGCAGTGTCTGGAATGGAGCGCGTGCCTTGCCGGACTCTTCGTAGGCGAGCAGGGCCTCCAGATCGGTGACGCGCAGCGTCGTCAACCGCGCACGCAGTTGGGCGAGTGTCAGCTCTTCGTAATCGAGCTCCGCGACGATCTCCGGGGGGGCGCCAAGGAATGTGGAGGGCGCTGTATCTCTAGGGGGCATCTCCTCGGCGGGCGCTGGCGTGGGTGCATCCGGCTCACCGCTGAACAGTGCGAAGCGCCCTTCGGTCAGCCGCTCGCCGGCGCGTACGGGCAGGTCTATCACCTCACCACCGGATTCCTCTGCGGTGCCGGGCGCGTCGTCGAACGTCGCCCATTCCGG
>CAXMSM010000023.1:0-2364 GCA_964195655.1 uncultured Gammaproteobacteria bacterium
CGAGATCGATCTGCTGATTATACGCTCCGGCAGTCACGACCCCACCGCCGGGAGGCACAAGAACTACCTTGCCCTTGTCCAAGCTACTGTTGCCAAAACTCTTGGCCCAAAGTACCGATCCGGATGGTGAAAGCTTGGACAAGAAAATGTGGCTCATCCGGAATTAGAGTGCATCGATTCGTCGGGCGAGGTTGCCGCAGTGCAGTAGTGAGCGCAGACGGTAGTGGGTCAGGTTTCTGAATCCGAGGGCGTTTCGGCGCAGGGCTTCCAGGCGGCCGTTGATCGCCTCGGTGGGCCCGTTGGAGGCGTGGTGATCGAAGTAGGCCAGTACGTCAGCGCGGCGGCGCCACAGGGTTCGGCCAAGTTGGGCCAGTTCTTCGAGCGCGTCGGGGACGCCGCTGCGCAGTGCGTTGATGATCGTGGCCATCATGGTCTTACCTCGGCGCCGATCGGGGTGGGCGTAGGCGGCGATCATGCGTTGGTAGAAGCTCCAGCACAGTTCTACCGCGAGGTGGTTCTCGTCGGCGAAAACGGCTTCCAGCAGGGCCTTTCGGCGGGCACTGAGCAGAGGCAGCCGGGTCCGTAAGGGGCGTCGAACACCGTAGAGTGGATCCCCGGTACGGCCGCGGTGCCCGCAGGTCTGCTGCTGGATGCGTTGACGGCACACGTCGAGCTTGGTGCCGGCCAGCGCGACAACATGGAACGGGTCCATCACCGCGATGGCCTCGGGGACCTGCTCGGTGGCGGCACTCTTGTAGCCGCCGAACCCGTCCATGGCCACCACCTCGACCCGGTCACGGAATGCCTGGGGGTGGCTGGCTAGCCAGTCCTTGAAGGCCGCCGCTGAGCGTCCGGGTACCAGGTCGAGCAGTCTGGCCCGCCCGGTCCCGTCCAGGACCGGAGTCAGGTCGACGATGACGGTGACGTAGCCATCTTCGCCGCGTCGGCGGGTGTGTGACCAGCGGTGCTCATCAACACCGATGACCCGCACCCCATCCAGGCGGGTGGTGTCAGCGGCCACGATCTGTTGGGTGGCGTCCATCGCGATGGTGTTGACGGTGTCCCAGGACAATCCCAGTTCCCGCGCAACGGCGGCGACCGTGGCCCGGTCAATCATCAGCCGCCGACAGATGTAGCGGGCACATCGCCGGGTGGTCGAACAGCCGCGGCGGGCGAGCCGATCGGTGTTGTGGGCGAACACTTCGCGCTCACAGGTGCTCACGATGCAGCGGTAGCGCGGCACCCGGACCCGCAGCCGCAGAGGATGCCCAACCACCGGGACATCGGTGACCGTGCGAATCACGGTGTCGCGGTACCCGCCGTCGGCGCCGCAGCCTGGACAGCCGCGTTGACCGTCGTCGAGCAGGTTGCAGAACACCACCGTGACTTCACCGTCGAGTGCGGCGTCGGTGATCGTCACCCCCAACTCGACGGTCCGCACGATCGTGTCGGCGACAACAGCAGCAGGCAAGGACGTAGTCTCAGGCATAGGGCTCCCCGGTAGGCAGGCGATACGGCGTTAGCACCTGCATCCTCTGCCTGCCGGGGCCCGTCTCAGCTCACCGACACGACCCGGTCACCAGAATCAGCGCACCCTCACCTGCACTCCATTTCCGGATGAGCCCATTTAGTGCCACAGGGTGTGGTGTAGGTTTCGCGACTGAGGAACGGCCGCAGGCGGATTCGCCTGACAGCACTTCCCCGCCACGGCAGCGGCGAGAAGAAAATGAAGGTTGCCAGGAGAGCCGGTCACTTCCTCGCCAGGGAAGGGGACTGCCTTGGTCGACAGCGCCGCCCTGTCGGCTCGTATCGGCTACGGCGTGTTTTGCGGCCCGCTCATTCGGCTCTTCCGACTTGATAGGGGTCTGGTGTGACCGATCGGGTTCGTGTCGGTGACTGATTGAGGGCTCGCGCCCTTGTGAACTGGGTGTTCTTCACGCATCCAGAAGCAAAGGCGCGAGCATGCCCAACGATAGTGGTTCATTGCTGCTTGGACTCGACGGTGTCGTGGTGGAGTCCGTGCAGATCGACGATGACCGAATCCGCACAGTGCATGTCGGCACCGACCCGACATGGGTCGGGGTGTGTCCGCAGTGCATGGTGCGATCGAGACGTTCGAAGGGCTGGGTGTGCACCAGCCCGCGGGACATCAAGATCGGCCCCGACCGGCCTGCCCTGTTGTGGCGGAAACGAAAATGGTTGTGCACCAACACCGCCTGTGCGCGGAAGTGTTTCACCGAGTCGACGCCGGGGATCGGGCCGCGAGTCCGGATGACCGCGCGAGCCAAGAGCGAGATGGCGTTGGCGGTCCTCGATGACGACCGCTCCGTGAAGGCTGTGGCCGCCGCGTACGGATGCACCTGG
>CAXMSM010000024.1:0-2862 GCA_964195655.1 uncultured Gammaproteobacteria bacterium
GTTCGCGGCGGCCGGCGCCCTGGCTCTGACGGGTTGCTCGAGCAGCTCTGAATCGAGCGACGCGTCCTCCCCGAGTGGGGATGCTCAGGCCGAGAAAGTCGATGCAATCGCCAACACCGTGCCTGAGGCCATCAAATCGTCGGGCAAGCTCATCATTGGGGTGAACATTCCCTACGCCCCGAACGAGTTCAAGGACCCCGACGGCGAGATCGTCGGATTTGACGTCGACCTGATGAACGCAATCGCCGGGACGCTTGGGCTGACCCCCGAATACCGCGAGGCCGACTTCGCCAAGATCATCCCGTCGGTCCAAGACGGAACGTTCGACCTTGGCATGTCCTCGTTCACCGACAGTAAGGAGCGCGAGGAGCACGTCGACTTCGTCACCTACTTCTCGGCCGGCACATTGTGGGCGCAGCTCGCGGGCGGCCGGATCGACCCGGAGAATGCGTGCGGAGTGAAGGTTGCGGTGCAGGCGACGACGGTTCAGGAGACCGAAGAGTTGCCAGCACGGAGCCAGAAGTGCACCGACGCAGGCCAGCCGGCGATCCAGATCATCTCGTTCGACAGCCAGGACGCTGTCACTAACGCCGTCGTTGTCGGTGAGGTCGACGCCATGTCGGCGGACTCACCTGTCACGTTGTACTCGATCAAGCAGACGAACGGAAAGCTTGAGCAAGCCGGTGCAATGTTCGACTCAGCGCCCTACGGCTGGCCGGTGGAGAAGAGGTCGACGCTGGCGCAGTCGCTGCAGGGGGCTCTTGAGTACCTGATCGAGACCGGCAAATACCAGGAGATTGGATCCAATTGGGGTCTTGAGGAGGGGTTGATCGACAAGCCGGTCATCAACGGTGCGGTCTCCTGACCCGCGAGCTGTTGGCCAACCCGAAACACGAACGGACGAAAGCGTTTCTCCCCAAAGTGATGTAGCGCCCGACGCGGCCGCACCGCTATGGCGGGCCGCGCAGGTGTTCCGTCTGCTCAGTTGCGTCTATGCGGTGGGTTTTCAACTCACCATCAACAAGGATCTCGACTATCCCGCTGCCGGCTGGGTGCTGTCGGCGGTCCTGATTGTGTGGAGCGCCGCGTGCGCCGTCGGCTATCTGCGGGGCTTCGGGCGCAGGCCCGCCTGGGTGGGCGCCGAGATCGCCGTCGTGGTGGCACTGATGCTGTCCACCGAGCTCATCGCCTCCGACCAGTGGGTCCTGGACAACCAGTCCTGGCCGACCACCCTGTGGGCGACCAACGCCACCATCTCCGCAGCGATCCTGTTCGGGCCGATCGGCGGGATGCTCACCGGTGTAACCGTCATGGCGGCCAGTGCCGCGCTGAAGGGGTATGTCCACATCGATCTGGGCCGAAACGCCACGATCGTCATCGAGTTGGCCGTCGGCCTGGCGGTGGGGATGGCAGCCCAGACGGCGCGACGTGCGCACACCGAACTGCAGCACGCGGCACGGCTGTCCGCTTCCCTTGAGGAGCGGGAGCGGTTGTCCCGGCAGGTTCACGACGGCGCTATCCAGGTGCTGGCCTTGATGGCGCGCCGAGGGCGTGAAATCGGCGGCGAGACTGCTCAATTAGCTGAGTTGGCCGGTGCGCAGGAACGCGCGCTGCGCCGCCTGGTCAGCGCCGGAGACGCTGAACCGCGGGATGCGGCCACTGCCGACCTCGGTGCGCGGCTCCGTCGGCGGGCCTCCGATCAGATATCGGTGAGCGTGCCTGCAGACCCGGTTTCGCTCGACGTGACGGTTGTAGACGAGCTGTTCGCGGCGGTCTGCAATGCGCTCGACAACGCCGAGGTGCACGCCGGACGCAACGTCCATGTATACGTCTTGGTCGAGGATCTTGGCGATCGAGTGACGGTGAGCGTGCGTGACGATGGCGTCGGAATCCGTGCCGGACGACTCCAGGAAGCGGTCGACCAGGGGCGGGTGGGAATCACGAAATCAATTGTGGGACGCCTAGAGTCGTTGGGTGGACGGGCCGAATTGAGCACGGGCCCCGGCGCTGGGACGGAGTGGGAGCTGACGGTACCGCGTAGGGGGAGGCTTCGGTGAGCGAGCAGGGAACCACCGTCATGGTGGTCGACGATCACCCGATCTGGCGTGACGCAGTAGCCCGGGACCTGGCCGACGACGGCTTTGACGTGGTGGCGACTGCCGACGGTGTGGCGTCAGCGAAACGGCGGGCGGCTGCCGTCCAGCCCGCCGTGGTGGTGATGGATATGCGGATGGCCGACGGTGGCGGCGCGCAGGCGACAGCCGAAGTGCTGGCAGTGTCGCCGTCCTCGCGCATCCTGGTGCTCTCAGCTTCCGACGAACGCGAGGACGTCCTTGAGGCCGTGAAGGCCGGCGCCATCGGGTATCTGGTGAAAAGCGCATCCAAGCGGGAACTAGCCGAGGCTGTCCGGGCTACTGCGCAGGGGCGAGCGGTGTTCACCCCTGGTCTGGCTGGTCTGGTTCTGGGTGAATACCGTCGTATCGCCAGGGATTCTGCCGGACCGGCGGAGCCGAGCCTGACCGACCGGGAAACCGAAGTGCTGCGCTATGTCGCGAAGGGTCTGACCGCCAAGCAGATCGCGTCGCGACTCTCGTTGAGCCACCGCACGGTGGAAAACCACGTGCAGGCGACATTCCGCAAGTTGCAGATCGGTAATCGGGTGGAACTGGCGCGCTACGCCATCGAACACGGCCTCGACGAGTAGTTGTACTCATCTGCTGCCGCGCGTTCCTTGCGACGATGGCGGCATGACCGAACCGCACACCGCCGTCACCTCCCGGCTCTCCGCGGATTTCGCCGCGATATCGCATCATCTGGCACGGGTGTCCACCGATCTCACGGTGCTGGATCGGACCCTTGCCA
>CAXMSM010000025.1:0-4221 GCA_964195655.1 uncultured Gammaproteobacteria bacterium
ACGCTCCTCGCCGAGCAAGGGAGCCCGGCTCGACAGTCCTCGTTGCCCCACATCTGCGACACCGTCGATCACGTCGAGCAGCTCTTGAGTGGCCAGCACACCGCCCCGCGGGGACACGTTGGGCCACAGCCCTTCCTGGACCCCGGCGATCACTACGAATTCCCACGCCCCACTCAACGCCGAGTGTGCGCTGAGCACCGCAACCGCATCGGACCGCGGACCATCGTCGCGGTGGACTGGCGGTAGGGCCAGCGCAGTGATGTGGTCGATCAGGCCACGCAGCGACGCTCCCGCAGCTCGTTGGACATATTGCTCAGCGACGTCGAACATCGCGGTGACGGCATCGAGATCGCGGTCTGCCTGAGCGCCCGCCGGCCCGCCACGTTCACTGGCGGTCAGCCAGCGCCGCTCCAGGCCCGAGCGGTTCCACGCCTGCCACAGCGTATGGCGCGGGTCGCCGCCCTCCTCGGCACTGCGCTGGGCGGCCGCCAGCACGGCATGTACCCGTCGTAGCGCACGTGCCTGTCCATCGGCGAGCGAATTGGATCTGCGCTGCAAGGCATCGACGAGCAGATCACCAAAGCCGGCGGGCGACCCGTGCGCGACTCGGCGCAACGCGCGCCGCAGTTGACGCAGCGACACCGGGTCGACACGACCGATCGGGCCCGTCAACAGCGCCAGTGCCTGCTCCTCGTCGAGGCTGTTCGCTGTCGCCTCCAGCACGGTGAGCAGCGCCCGCACCGCGGGCTGATCCGCCAGCGCCGAGGCGCCCTGAGGCACATCGACCGGCACGCCGGCGGACTTCAGTGCGCGGCCGAGTGCCGCACCCATCTGGGGCACTGAACGCACGATTACCGCCATCTGCGTCCACGGCACCCCGTCTACGAGATGTGCACGTCGAAGGCCATCGGCGATCAAGGCGGCCTCGGCGTGCGAGGACGCGGCGATCCGCACCGCCAACCCAGCAGTGAGACCGCCTGGAGCATCGGTGCCGGTGAATTCCGGTGCCGGGTCAAGGCCGGGCAGCCGGCGTGCGACCGCGCCAATGGCTTTGGCCAACGGGGCTGCGCAACGGTGCGACTCGGTAAGCGCCAACACCGGGCCCTCGCCGCGCAGCAGTGCCGGGTCGGCTCCCCGGTAGCCGAACACCGTCTGGCGCGGATCTCCGGCGATCACGGTGAACTCCGCCCCTTCCGCCAGTACCTGAACCAGCCACGCGGCTTGTGGGTCGAGGTGTTGGGCGTCGTCGACCAACAACAGCTTGACGCGCGCACGTTCGGCGGCCAGCAGGTCGGCGTCCATCGAGAAGGCCTCGAGCGCGGCACCGACGAGTTCGGCGGCCCCCAACGCGGGGACGGTGGCCAGGGGTGCAGCCATACCCACCGCCGAACGCAGCAGCATCACCTGTTCGTAGGCCTGGGCGAACCGGCCCGCCGCCTGCCACTCGGTCCTGCCGGACGCCCGGCCGATACGTTGCAGCGCAGCGGGATCGACTCCGCGCTCGCTGCAGCGCGCCAGCAGATCCCGCAGTTCGGTCGCGAAACCGACGGTGCTGAGTGCGGGTCGCAGCCGCGCTGGCCAACGCACGGGGCAAACATCCCCGTCCTCGAGGTTGCCAGCCAACAGCTCGCGGATGATGCCGTCCTGTTCGGCGCTGGTGATCAGCCGCGGCGGTGGGCTCCCGTTGCGCTGCGCAGCCAGTCGCAATACCGCGAACGCGTAGGAATGCACGGTGCGCACGAGGGGCTCCCGCACCACTGTGCGGTTACTGGAGCTCAGCAGGGTCGCGGTGATCGCAGCCTTGGCTTGTGCACCGAGGCGCGCCGAACCCGTCATCAGTAAAACCGATTCCGGATCACATCCAGCTGATATGTGCGCAGCCGCAGTGTCGACGAGCAGGGTGCTCTTGCCCGTGCCCGCGCCACCCAGCACACGAACCGTGCCGCGCATCTCACGTCCACCTAGTGCGGCAGTCGTGAATTCGGTGTGTGGCGCAGACATGTGGGCATGACATCACGAGGGTCCGACATTGACGATGAGTTGGCCGTCGGACAACCCTCGGACCGAGATAGCTGGCAGCATCGGGGTCGTGTTGCACACTTACCGATTCGGGCCGACTGGGCCGGCCCAGGTACTGGCGATCCACGGACTGACCGGACACGGCAATCGCTGGGAGTCGATGTTCAGCCAGCACCTGCCCGGCACCGCGGCCGTCGCGCCCGATCTGCTCGGCCACGGCCGGTCGTCATGGGATGCGCCGTGGACGATCGAGGCGAACTTGGCAGCCCTCACCGCGTTGGTAGAGGCCGAGGCCGCCGGTCCGGTAGTCGTCGTCGGTCATTCGTTCGGTGCTGCGATCGCCTTGAATCTGGCGGCGACACGGCCGGATCTGATCGCAGGCCTGGTGCTGCTGGACCCGGCGGTGGGTCTGGACGGAAGGCGGATGCGCGAAATCGCCGACAGCATGTTCGCCTCACCTGACTACACCGACCGCCAGGAGGCGCGAGCCGAGAAAGCGAACGGATCGTGGGGTGACGTGGCCGCCGACGAACTGGACCGCGAACTCGACGAACATCTCGTCGAATTGCCGACCGGCCGTGTCGGGTGGCGAATCAGCATTCCCGCGATGCTGTCCTACTGGAGTGAGCTCACCCGCCCCATCGCGCTTCCGCCCGCCGGTACGCCGAGCACACTGGTGCGCGCCACACGCACCAGTCCGCCCTACGTCACCGATGAACTGATCACCACTCTCGAGGCCGGGTTGGGGTTGAATTTCACTCTGCTGGAATGGGATTGCGACCACATGGTGCCGCTGGCCAAGCCTGCTGAGACCGCCGCGGCGATCAGCGACCGGCTGGTTTGACCGTGGCGAAGATCACCGAGGAGCAGGTGGAGGCGGTGCGCGCACTCGTCGCGGCCGTCCCCCCGGGCATGGTCGCCACCTACGGTGACATCGCTTCTGCAGCAGGACTTTCCAGTGCACGCATCGTCGGGTGGATCATGCGCACTGACTCGTCGGACCTGCCGTGGCACCGGGTGATCACCGCGTCGGGAAAGCCTGCACCACACTTGGTGACGCGGCAGTTGGCACTGCTGCGCGCCGAGGGCGTCCTAGCCAGCGACGGCCGGGTGACGGTGCGGGAGTACCGCCACATGTTCTGACGCCCAGCGAGAAGTGGGGGCCGTAATCGTCGCCGAATCACGACCCGGAATGCTATTCCGGCGGGTCAACTCTTAGAGGACGGGTCAACTCTTAGAGAATGAGCCGGACCAATGCCGCCGTGCGGGCCAGACCCGGGAACGCCGCAGCCGTCGACTTCGGATGCAGCGCATGCACCGCCAACCGGAACATCAATGCGCGCAGCAGCATCTGCGACCACTCCGGCAGCGGCGTCCACCGCTCGATGAGACCGTCATCAGCCTCGCCCCAGCACAGCGCGTCAACCACCACCACACCTGCCGCCCAAGTCGGCGGTCTCCAGTACGGGGTGATGTCGGTGATACCCGGCGCCGCGGTGCCGGCGAAAAGCACTGTGCCGTAGAGATCTCCGTGCACCAGCTGACTCGGGCTTTTCGTGGGCCGGCGCAGCGCCGCGAGCTGATTGATCAACTCGATGGACTTCTGCCCATCCGCGGTCCCAGGCGGCAGGGGGGCGCCCGGCGGCAGCGCCTTAAGCGGCCGCTCATCCCATGCCGACCGGTCAGCAGCGACGAACACGTCGACGTCGGCCCATGGCATCGCCGGAGGCTGGGTCAGGAACCGGGGCCGCTCGAGTTTGGCGGTGGCTTCGTGCAGTCGCACCGCAGCGGAGACCACCTCGTCGTGGCGGGGTTCGGGGGTCCCCGCGACGTAGGTGTCCGCGCGCCAACCCGCCACGACATACCGCCCGTCGGTGGAACGCACTGGCCGGGCCAGTCGCACCCCGTCGATGAAGAGCGTTTCGCGCACTTTGGCCGACCAGCCGGCGCGCGCGTGCTCGGCGACCATGGACAGCACGACCTCGCCGCACCGCCAGCCACCCTCCCAACCGGATCCCAGCGGCACCGGCTGCACTCCGGACAGCCCGAAGGCCGCAAGCACATGGTCTGGCGGGCGCTCAGCGGTCACCGCCTCAGCCTAGGCGGAACGGGGGCGAACCCAGCGTTAGTACATCACCATGTCGGGATCGAGTTGATTGGCCCAGGCCACGATGCCGCCCTGTAAATGAATAGCGTCGGAAA
>CAXMSM010000026.1:0-5160 GCA_964195655.1 uncultured Gammaproteobacteria bacterium
GACGATCTTCTCGGTGAGCTGCGGTCCAGTCAGGGTGCCCGCGACGTTCACCGTGGATCCGTCGGCTCCTACTGCGCGCACGTCGACCACGCTGCGGTGATTCGGGCTCTCCGTTGCGGTGGCGATCGACGCCTCCACTCCTCGCTCGGCTGCCAGCGCAGGCGCGTTGACGAATGTCACCTGGTCCTCGATGACCGCCGAGAACAGACCGCGCAAAGCCGACAACCGCAGCACCTCGACTTCTTCGCTGGCCAGCTCCCCCTGGACCTGCAGCGACAGCGACACCGGCAGCTCGGTGGACAGCACACCGGCAAGCAGGCCCAGCTTGCGGACCAGGTCGAGCCAGGGTGCCACCTCTTCGCCGACCACACCACCACCGACGTTGACGGCATCCGGTACGAACTCCCCTGCCAGCGCCAGCTTCACGCTGGCAGCGACATCGGTACCCGCCCGGTCCTGGGCCTCGGCGGTGGAGGCGCCCAGATGCGGCGTGACCACGACCTCCGGCAGCCCGAACAGGGGACTGTCGGTGCACGGTTCAGTGGAGAATACGTCCAGTCCAGCGCCGCGCACGTGACCGCTGACGATGGCATCGGCGAGGGCTGCTTCGTCGATCAGTCCGCCGCGGGCTGCGTTGACGATGATGACGCCAGGCTTGGTCTTGGTCAGCGCATCCTTGCCGATCAGCCCCGCCGTCTCCTTGGTCTTGGGCAGATGAACAGAGATGAAGTCGGCACGACCGAGGAGTTCGTCGAGGGTCAACAGCTCGATGCCCAGCTGCGCGGCGCGCGCGTGCGACACGTACGGGTCATAGGCGGTGACGTGTGCGCCGAAGGCCGCAAGCCGGGAGGCAACGAGCTGACCGATGCGCCCGAGCCCGACCACCCCGACGGTCTTTCCGAATATCTCGGTGCCGGAAAACGACGACCTCTTCCAGGTGCGGGCGCGCAACGTGGCGTCGGCGGCAGGAATCTGACGCGCTGCCGACAGCAGCAGCGCCAGCGCGTGCTCGGCGGCGCTGTGGATGTTCGACGTCGGGGCGTTGACCACGAGAATGCCGCGCGCCGTAGCCGCGTCGACATCGACGTTGTCCAGGCCCACCCCCGCGCGGGCGACGATCTTGAGCTTCGGTGCCGCGGCAAGGACCTCAGCGTCGACGGTGGTGGCCGAGCGCACCAGCAGCGCGTCGGCATCGACGACCGCGGCCAGCAACTTTTCCCGGTCGGGGCCGTCAACCCATCGGACTTCGACATGGTCGCCCAGGGCTTCCACGGTCGATGGGGCCAGCTTGTCGGCGATTAGTACAACAGGCAAACTCACGCGGACAGCCTAATAGGCTCTACTTGACCGGGGAACGGCAGGAGCGGAGCGCCAACGAGGAGTCGATGCCAGTGAATACCGACATCACCATCGTCGGCAGCGGGCCCAATGGCTTGGCCGCCGCTGTCATCTGCGCGAGAGCGGGCCTTTCGGTACAGGTCATCGAGGCTCAGCCCACGGCCGGGGGCGGCGCACGGACCCTGCCTGATCCGGAGTTTCCGGGCGTTTCTCATGACATCTGCTCGGCGGTCCACCCGCTGGCGCTGGCTTCGCCCTTCTTCGCTGCGTTCGACCTACCCGCGCGGGGGGTGAAGCTGGCGGTGCCGGAGGTGTCCTACGGCAACCCCCTGCCGGGCCGTCCCGCGGCGATCGGTTACCGCGACATCGAGCGCACGTGCGCCGAACTCGACGACGGCGCGTCCTGGCGTCGGCTGCTGGGTCCATTGTCGGCGGACTGCGAAGGCGTGGTCGGTCTGTTGCTCGGCGACAAGCGTTCGATCCCGCCGAGTATCCCCGCGGCGCTGCGGGTCGCGCCGCGTCTGCTTGCACAAGGCAGCGCCGCCTGGCGTCTTCTTGCAGGTGATGATGCCCGCGCGTTGTTCACTGGCGTTGCGGCACACACGATCTCGCAAATGCCGTCGCTGGTGGCCTCGGGCGCGGGCCTGATGCTCGCGACGCTGGGGCATGCGGTGGGCTGGCCGATACCCGTCGGCGGCTCGCAGGCCATCCCCGAAGCCCTGCTCGCCGATCTGCGTTCCCACGGTGGGGAACTGGTACTCGGCGAGGATGTCACCAGCCCACCTTCCGGCGTAGTGCTCTACGACACCGCACCAACCGCACTGCTACGCATCTACGGCGACCAGTTGCCGTCGCACTATGCCGCCACGCTCCGCCGCTATCGGTATGGGCCGGGTGTGGCGAAAGTCGACTTCGTACTATCCGGGGAAATCCCCTGGCGGGATGCACGTTTGGCGCAGGCCCCGACCCTGCACCTGGGTGGTGACCGGACCATGATGGCGAGGGCTGAGCGGGAGATCGCCGAGGGCCGTCATCCCGAGTGGCCCATGGTGCTTGCCGCGCTCCCCCACCTGGCTGACCCCGGGCGGATCGACGCGCACGGCCGTCGGCCGCTTTGGACCTACGCCCACGTTCCGCAGGGTTCGATGGTGGACATGGCCGAGACGGTCACCGATATCTTCGAGCGCTTCGCCCCAGGGTTCCGGGATCTGGTGGTCGGCGTGCGAAGCGTGCCGGCCGCGCACCTCGCCGACCACAACGCCAACCTGGTCGGCGGGGACATCGGGGTCGGCGGCAACAACATGTTCAGTGCGCTCACCGGCCCGGCACTGCGCTGGAATCCGTGGTCAACGCCAATCCCGAAGGCTTACCTTTGTTCCTCGGCTACCCCGCCGGGCAGCGGAGTACATGGCATGGCCGGCTTCTACGCGGCCCGCACCGTGCTGCGGCGCGAGTTCGGCATCACCGAGGTGCCTACGCTGTCGCCCTGACGCGACACCGCGAATCGGGCGCGGTAACCGACACTCAGCGTCACTAACCGCGCCCGATTCGCGATGAACTGTTCGCGTTGAACTAGGCCGTTTCGGTGATCGGGCGGTCCACCCAGCTCATCAGGTCGCGCAACTTCTTGCCGGTCACCTCGATCGCGTGCTCGGCGTTCTCCTTGCGCAGCTTCTCAAGCTCCTTGTTTCCGCCTTCGACGTTGGCGACCAGTCGCTTGACGAAGGTGCCGTCTTGAATGTCGCCAAGGATCTGCTTCATCCGCTGCTTGGTACCGGCGTCAATAACCCTGGGACCCGATAAATACCCGCCGAACTCCGCGGTGTCAGACACCGAGTAGTTCATCCGCGCGATACCGCCTTCGTACATCAGGTCGACGATCAGCTTGAGTTCGTGCAGCACCTCGAAGTAGGCAAGCTCGGGCGCGTAGCCGGCTTCGACCATGACCTCGAAGCCGGTCTTGACGAGTTCTTCTGTGCCACCGCATAACACGGCCTGCTCACCGAACAGATCGGTCTCGGTCTCGTCTTTGAACGTGGTTTTGATGACGCCGGCACGGGCGCCGCCGATGCCCTTGGCGTAGGACAGCGCCAGCGCCTGCCCCTCTCCCTTTGGGTCCTGATCGACGGCGATCAGGCACGGCACGCCCTTGCCGTCGACGAACTGCCGGCGCACCAGGTGCCCTGGTCCCTTCGGGGCGACCATGCCGACGGTTACGTTGCCCGGGGGCTTGATCAGGTCGAAGTGGATGTTCAGGCCGTGGCCGAAGAACAATGCGTCACCGTCGGTGAGGTTCGGCTCGATGTCGTTCTTAAAGATGTCCGCCTGCGCCGTGTCGGGCGCGAGCACCATGATCACGTCGGCCCACTTGGCGACCTCTGCGGGAGTGCCCACCTCCAGACCTTGCTCGGTGACCTTCTCGCGTGACTTCGAGCCCTCCTTGAGTCCGACCTTCACCTGGACGCCCGAGTCGCGCAGGCTCAGCGAGTGCGCGTGCCCCTGGCTGCCGTAGCCGATGACGGCGACCTTACGGCCCTGGATGATCGACAGGTCCGCATCGTCGTCATAGAACATCTCAACTGTCATCTTCGTGAATCTTCCTTCTTCTCTTTGCTTTTCAGGGTTCTTACTTGGATGTGCCGATACCGCGGGGACCGCGGGACAACGACACCACACCGGATTGCGCGATTTCGCGGATTCCGTAGGGATCGAGAATTTGCAGCAATGCTTCGAGCTTTTCGGGTGTACCGGTGGCCTCGACCGTCAACGATTCATTGGAAACGTCTACGACCTTGGCGCGGAACAGGTTCACCGCTTCGATGACCTGACTTCGGGTGGTAGCCCCGGCGCGGACCTTGATCAGTACGAGCTCGCGGGCGACAGAGTTGTTGTCGTCCTGCTCGACGATCTTGATCACATTGATCAACTTGTTGAGCTGTTTGGTGATCTGCTCCAACGGCGATTGCTCGACATCGACCACGATGGTCATCCGAGACAGGTCCTTCTGTTCGGTGGCGCCAACAGCCAGTGACTGGATGTTGTAGCCACGCCTGGCGAACAGCGCCGACACACGCGCCAGGACACCGGGCTTGTCCTCGACGAGCACTGACAGCGTGTGCGTACGCGGAGACACTTGGCTGCTCATGCATGCCCCTCTTCCGGATCGCCGAACAGTGGCCGAATTCCCTGCGCCGCCTGGATTTCATCGTTGCCGGTGCCCGCGGCGACCATCGGCCACACCTGGGCATCTGCGCCGACGATGAAGTCGATCACCACAGGGCGATCATTGATCGCCCTGGCCTGGGCAATAACCTCCGCCACATCCTCTTCACGTTCACACCGCAAACCGACACACCCCAGCGCCTCGGCGAGCTTGACGAAGTCAGGGATGCGACGCGAATGAGTGGACAGATCCGTTTGGCTGTACCGCTCTCCGTAGAACAGGGCCTGCCACTGCCGAACCATGCCCAGGTTGCCGTTGTTGATCACAGCGACCTTGATGGGCACACCCTCGACCGCGCAGGTGGCCAACTCCTGATTGGTCATCTGGAAGCAGCCATCGCCGTCGATGGCCCACACCTCAGCTTCCGGACGTCCCATCTTGGCGCCCATAGCCGCAGGAACCGCGAAACCCATCGTGCCCAGCCCACCCGAGTTGATCCATGTCTTGGGGTTCTCGTAGGAGATGAACTGTGCTGCCCACATCTGGTGCTGACCCACGCCGGCGACATAGACCGCGTCGGGCCCGGCGATTTTTCCGAGCGACTCGATCACGAACTCAGGCGACATGGCTCCGTCGCTCTGCGGCCCGTAGCTGAGTGG
>CAXMSM010000027.1:0-2254 GCA_964195655.1 uncultured Gammaproteobacteria bacterium
GGGCCAGGGCCCGCGCCACGTATGCCCGACCGGACTCGTTCGGCCGGGCCGCAGGAGCGCCGGCGGCGAGGAGTTGGCTGTAGGCGTAGGCGGCTCCCCGATCGTCGTTGCGGAGCTTGGCCAGCGCGCGTTCAGATACCACCCGACCGGATCTGTCGAGGATCAAGGTCCGCGCAGATGATCGCCCGACGTGGCGTGCGCCTGTGGCCTGGTAGCAGGTCCCGACGTGTCCTGGCATTACGTGTTCACCGGAGAGGGTGGTTCGGCGGACAGGATCGCTGAAACTCAACACTGCTTGGACTTCGGGTAACCCTTCGGCGAGAAGCCGGAACGCTCTGGCGAGGAACCAACTTTCGGCGTTGGCTTCGATCTCATCGAGTAAGCAGAATCGGCCGAGTTCGACGCCGAGGGCAGGGGGTAGGCCGGTCCACTTGGTTACGACGGCTTGTGAGGCTGGTACTGAGAACACCGCCACGCCAACAAGGGCGGCGCTCGTAGCCGGCCGGCATCGCATGAGGCCAACACGGAACCTCGCAGCAGGGTACGAGCATGAATAGTGCTGTGCCACAATAAATTGCTTTGCGGCGGCCTCGGAGATCACCTCTACCCCGTACAGGTTGGGGTCAAGTGGTTCTCGCGCCGGACGATAGCTCGCTCGCCTCTCGCGCCACCTCTGACAGACGTGCGCTTCCGGCGAACTCTGCTGCATACAAGCACATTAGCCAGCGGCACCGACATCGCCGGCTTATGGCGGTGAGGGTGGGCAGCTCTTCATCGGATAGTCGGAACTCGACAACCGGCGCCGTCTTGTGGCGACTCAGGAGCTGTAGTTGGGGAAGGCCTTGCAACTGGCGGGCTCGCCGCTGGCAACGACGCTGTCGTCGATCCGGAACGATTTGCCTGCTGCGATGAGCTTGGGAAAGGTGAATCCGCCGCCAATAATGGTGTCCGCCGCGTCGTAGCAGACGATCCCGACGCGAAGGTCGGTCAGATCCTCGGCGGTGGAGTTGGTGAGGGTGAAGGCCGGTGTCCACTTGCCGTAGGAGCCCTCGGTGATCGATTCCGAATCGAGCACGGGTAGCTCGGGGCGTGTTTTGCGGCGGCTGGAGTATTCGCTGATCGAGACCGAAGACTCGATGGAGGCCACCGTCGTCTCAGGGTCGTCGAGATAAAGGGCTCTTCGCAGTTAGCAGTGGCGTTGGTGCCGGCTGGGTGTGACTCGCCGTGATTGGCGGGTGCAGGCCCACCGTACGCGGCGGCGTTGGTTCTCGGGGTTGCGGAAGCCGAACGCGATACGCCCGACGTGTTTCACGATCCGGTTATAGCCCTCACTGCGAGCATTCGACAGCCCGGTCTGCAATGCGGCGATGATTGGGGCCTGCCAGGCCTCGATGGTGCCGGCGAAGCTGATGACCTCGGGCACCGTGCAGGCTGCACAGAATCGGTAGAAGCGGTCCAGAGCGGCGCTGATTTCGTAGCGCAGACCACCGCGGTCGGTGCAGGAAAGCAGTTCTCGCAGATGCTCTTTGGCGATCCAGGCCGCAGCGATGTCCTCGTTCGGGTCAGCGGCGAGCAGCTTGGCGAACAACGTGGCACGCTGCTGCGCAGAGAGCCGCTCGGCGCCGCGCAGCAGCCGGCGGCGGTTGATCCACTCGACGTCGATCTTGCGGCCGCGCCGACCGCGCTGGGTCCAGGTGACCCGCCGCCGCACGGCGTCGACCATGTCGTTGGCTTTCTTGACCAGGTGGAACCGATCAGCGATCACCACTGCGTGGGGTAGTCCCAGGCGGACGGCTCGGGCGTAGACGGTGGACAGGTCGATGGCCACGTGGGTGATCTGGGCACTCCAGGCGGGGTCCTGAGCGGCCAGCCAGTCGATCACCACCGCGGAGTTGCGGCCGTTGACCTGGGCGAGCAATCCCTGGTCGCCGGTGATGTCGACCAGGCCGGTGTCCCAGCGGTCCACCCACACCCGGCGGCCGGTTTCTGGGTCGTGTTCCCATTTGGCTTTGCCGCGGCGGGTCTCGTCGATCCCCAGCACCCGCACCGGCGCCAACTCGGCGTCCAGGGCCTGATCGGCGACGGTGATGACGTGGTCGTGCACGGTGTGCCAGCCGCAGCGATACTGTCCGGCCACCGCGGCCACCGAGCGGTCCTCATCGAGGACCGCGGTGGCCATCATCGCTTTGGCTCGCGGGGTGACTCGTGCCCGCGCCGGCACCCCGGGCACCGATTCAGTGAACACCTTTCGGTC
>CAXMSM010000028.1:0-3762 GCA_964195655.1 uncultured Gammaproteobacteria bacterium
CGGCTGCAGCAGCGGAGACTGCCGCCAAGACGCGGCGGCTCAGGCGGTCAGAAGTCACACGACACCGTAACGCACTGCCCGATTGGTGCCCTCCGGAGAAGCGTTGCGCTTACAGTCGTCGCGCTTATACCCGCTGCGCGACGAAATTGGCGGCCTGGTTGGTCATACCGGGTACGTAGTTGCTGTGTGCGGGGACGTCCTCGCCGGTGGCCGAGCAAATCGGGTCATTGAGTGTGCACAGGTCGATGGCGCGGGCCCCCCAGATCGGGCTGACCGTCAACGGTAAGCCCACCTTCGCCGTCGGGTTGCCGAACACAGCGAGCGCGGCGACGAAATCGGGGGTGTTGGGAGGCAGCGGGTTATTGAACCCGATGGCAGGGAACGGTACCGCCGAGATGATGTCGATCACTGCAGCGCCCTGCGAGTAACCGCCGAGTACCAGCCTGGTGTGCGGGCAGTTGCCGATCATGTACTGGATGTGCGCGCTGGCGTCGTTGGCGCCGCCGGCGGCCGCGAGGAAGTTGAACGTGGCCGGGTAGCTGACGGCGTAGGTGCCGACGGACCGGCCCCCGACCTGACCACGCAGCGAATCGACGAACCCTTGGCCAACCACGCCGAGGCCGGGCGGTTCGTCGGTGCCGCGGGCGAACACGACCTCGATATCCGGGCAGCCCTGCGCTTGCGCGGTGGGCGCGGTTGCCGGTCCCGTGACCGCCGGAGCGAGGAGAAGAGTGGCAGCGATGAGCACGGCCGCCGCAAGCGATGTGATCCGGGCGATCCAACGGGTATTGAAACGGGCATTGAGATGGGTGTTCACCCTAGCCATGGTAACCAGCCGGGCCAGCGGCCGAGGCGAAAATGGCCATCGCCAACAGGTCGCGGCATATCGACAGCGCCCGCTCCACCAGTTAGCGCCCGCTCCACCAGTTGCAGCCACTCCAACAAGTGCACTGGGCCCGACTGCACCGCCGTTACGCTGGCGTAGGGGTTCTAAGTAGGGGTTATGAACTGTTGCAACCGACAACGCGCTTGCATGTCAGCGGATACCGGTTCCTGGTGCGCCGGATGGAGCATGCGCTGGTGCGCGGCGACACTCGCATGCTCGACGATCCGCTTCGTGCCCAATCGATTTCATTGGCAGCGGGTGTCGTATTAGCGGCCGTCGCCGTGGTTGTCTGCATGATTCTGGCCTTGGTGAGACCCGTGGGTGAACTCGGGGATGCTCCCATCGTCGTCGTCCGCGATACCGGCGCGATGTACGTCAGGATCGGAGACGTCATCCATCCGGTGTTCAACCTGGCGTCGGCACGGTTGATCGCGGGGACGCCGGCCGACCCGCGCGTCGTCAACCAGTCGGCAGTCGACAGCGCCGATCGCGGTCCCCGGGTGGGCATTCCCGGTGCGCCGGAAAAGATCGCGGCACCGCTGACGGCCGAGGAATCGGCCTGGACGGTGTGCGACGACGCCGGTGGGGAAACCATCGTCATCGCCGGCCAAATCGCCGGCGGCATGGTGACATCCGGATCTGGTGTGCTGGTGACACCGCGCGACGGGAGTGCCGCGATGACGTACCTGCTCTATGGCAGCCGGCGTGCCCGCGTGGATTTGCGTCACCGCGCCGTGGTGCGTTCACTGGGTCTGGAGGGTGTTGTTCCGCAGCCGATCTCGGCCGCAGTGTTGTCGGCGATACCCGAGGCTCCGGAGATCATGCCGCCGCACATCCCCGGAGCCGGCTCACCCGGACCCCGGGCGCTGCGCGACTACCCGGTAGGCGCCGTGCTGAAGGTGCCTCGTGCGGATGCGGACTCTGAGGGTTCCGCAGACTATTTCGTGGTCCTCACCGGCGGCGTGCAACGCATTGGAGAAGTTGTCGCCGACCTGATCCGGTACACCGATTCGCGGGGCGGAGAGCAGATTCCGACGGTGGCGCCCGACGTCGTCGGCGCTCTGCCGGGTGTCGATACCTTGCCGGTTGCAACATTCCCTGAACACAGGTCACCTGAACGCTCGTTCCCTCTAAAGGGCGGCGGCACCGACGTTCCCGTGATCTGCGCAAACTGGCGCGGAGATCGGGCCGGGGGCGCTTCTCCCAGTACAGTTCTCGTGGGCGACGTACCACCGGTGATCAGCCACCCGGTCGCACTGGCGCAAGCGGATTCGGACGGCCCCGCCATCGATGCGGTGTCGATGCCCCCGGGGCGCAGCGCGTTCGTCCGTTCTGTCGGCCTCACCGGCGGCGGGCAGAGCGCAGGATCGCTATTCTTGGTGACCGATGCGGGTGTGCGGTACGGAATCCGGGACGTCCACGCCGGCAGCAGTCTGGGGCTGACAGCTCCTGCGCAGCCTGCTCCATGGCCGGTGCTGTCGGAGCTGCCGCAAGGACCCGAACTCAGCCAGCGCGGCGCATCAGTCGCCAGGGACGGCATCGTCGCGCCGCCGTAGCCGCCCCGCGCCCGCCGAAACCACGACGATGCCGGCCGTCAGCGCGAAGCAGATGGCGGCGCCCCAAACTGCGGTTTTGCCGGACGTTTGCGCGACCACGGGCGGGGAGGGGGACGTTTTGCCTGCCGGCAACGCATGCCGAGGCAGTGCGATGGAACCGGGGTCGCTGACCGCCGCCAGTGCGTCGACCACGCCGCGGCCGACTGTGGCGTCCCAACCGCCGGCCGGGTGGCGCGCGGAGTCCTCGATACGCTGCATGACCTGGCGAGGGGTCAATTCGGGGGAGCGGGCGCGGACCAGAGCGGCGACCGCGCTCACCACCGCTGCGGCATAGCTGGTTCCCGAGATAAGTGATCCGTCGGGCCTGGTGTTCACCAGGCCCTCGCCAGCCGGTGCAAGGGAGACGACGCCCTCGCCCGGCGCCGCAACGTCCACCCATGGTCCGGCGAGGCTGAAATCCGAACCGGCTCCATCTGGGTCGACAGATCCGACGGTGAGAACGTAGTCGTCGTACCACGCAGGACTCACCACCACGTTGACGTTGTCCCAACCGGTACCTTCGGGTGGATTGTGGTCGGGACATTGGCCAGGTTCGCCGACGTTTCCCGCCGCGGTAACCACAACGACGTTCATGATGTCCACTGCGTAGGCCAGCGCCGCCCCCAACGCTCGGTCGTCGAGGTCGGCATCGGCGGGTAGACACGCCACCGACGAAATATTGATGACCGTCGCGCCGAGGTCGGCAGCGGTGCGCACTGCGGCCGCCAGTGTCTCGACGTCACCGAAGCCTGACCCCGCGGGCTCATCGACTGCACGGAATTTGTTGCTGGACTGTCGAATCCCGAGGATGGTGGCGTCGGGTGCGATCCCGGTGAACGCGTCGTCGGGTTCAGCTGAGTCGTCGGAACTTGCGGTATCCGGTGCGGCGCCGATGATCCCGGCGACGATCGTGCCGTGGCCGTCACAGTCGGCCGCACCGTTTTGCGCCGAGACGTAGTCACCCCCGGGGACCAGATGCGGCAGCCGCCGATGGCGTGCCACGCCGGTGTCGATCACGGCGACGATCTGACCGGCGCCCCGGGTCAACGCCCACACCGTGGGCAGATCCATACCCGCCAACTGGCCGGGGTCGGTGGTAGCGGACTGCGGCGGCGGTGGCGCGACACAGTCGTCGTGTTGGATAGTGGGCTTCGGGGGCGCAGGCGGACCCGACGCGGGCAACTGTGAGTCATCCAGCGGGGGTGGTGTCACCGCGACCGCGGCCGGTATTGCCCAGACAGGCGCGATCGCCAGCGCCGTCGCGGTCAGGAGTCGGGATGA
>CAXMSM010000029.1:0-5267 GCA_964195655.1 uncultured Gammaproteobacteria bacterium
GGTCGTGACCAACATCGGTCTGGTCGCCTGCCAGCGGGATGTGGGAGCCGCAGTCCTGGCCGCCTACGTGTACTCGCTCGACAACCAGCGGCTGTGGTCGAACCTGGACTGCGCACCGTCCAACGAAACGCTGATCAGGACCTTCCAGCCTGGCGAGCAGGTGACGACCGAGGTGACTTGGACCGGGATGGGCTCGGCCCCCAACTGCCCATTGCCGCGACAGCCCATTGGTCCAGGCACGTACAACTTGGTCGTCCAGTTGGGCAACCTGCGTTCTGCCACCGTGCCGTTCATGCTCGCGCAGCCGGCCGCGCAGTCAGATCAAGCACCCGTCGACGGTGCACCGCACCTGCCGGTGCCAGGCCCGGCCGGCTGATCGACCGGCAGCTAAGCGAGTCGGTCGGCGATCGTGGACTCGGCCAACTGAGACAGACCTTCTCTGATGTGGTGAGCCCACATCGACCCGATACCTTCGATCGACTGCAGGTCGCTGGAGGTGGCTGCCAACAAGCCTTGCAATGACCCGAAGGAGTGCACCAGAAGGTCGACGTGGGCGAACTGCAGCCTCGGGATGCCCGCCATGGCGCGGTATCCGCGCGAACCCATTGCGGAGTCCTGCGCTTCGGCGGTGGACGGATAGCCGAAAACCCTCGCCAGGGTCGTGAAGTCGAGCAGTTCACCGTCCGACAGGCCGTCGAGTTCGTCGAGGCTCGCGCTGACCTGAGCCGCGGTAGGCGGATCGGGATTGGCGTGATAATCACGCACGATCAGCTCGCGGTCGGTGTCGTTGTCGCCGACGAGCTCTTCGAGTTGGAGTTTGACCTGTCGTCCGGCAGTACCCAACTCGACGACATCGGAGTCGATTTCAAGGCTGATCCGGCGCACCATCTCCAGACGCTGCACGACCGTCATCACATCACGCAGGGTGACGAAGTCCTCGATCTCAGCGGTCGAGAGTTGCCTGCTGACCTCGTCGAGGCGGGTCTTGTAGCGCTCGAGCGTGTCGATGGTCTGGTTGGCACGCGAGAGGATCGTCGCCGATTCGGGCACCACATGACGCTCGCCGGCGACATAGACGGTGACGATGCTCATCGAATGGCTGACAGATATCACCGGGTAGCCGGTCTGAATCGCCGTGCGCTCAGCGGAGCGGTGCCTGGTTCCCGACTCTTCCGTGGGGATGGAGGGATCAGGCACCAACTGGACATTGGCTCGCAGAATGCAGCTCCCGTCGCTGGACAGCACCACCGCGCCGTCCATCTTCGACAGCTCGCGCAGCCGGGTGGGTGCATACCGGACATCCAGCGAAAAGCCGCCATCACAGATGGTCTCGACGCTGTCGTCGTAGCCGATGACTATCAAGGCGCCGGTTCTGCCCCGCAGGATGCGCTCCAGGCCGTCACGAAGGGCCGTTCCGGGCGCCAGTCGGGCGATCGTCTCCCGCAGCGTCGGGCGGGTCAGCTGAACGACGGTGCGACCCGTGCGCCCCGTCGACTTCACGGCCATTTGTCATCCACCGATCGGTCATCGGATCTGCCCTGGATTTGCATCAGCCGGCGCCATTCTGGCTGATACTGCGCAGCGCCTGCAATGCCGAGGTGATGTCGTCGGCCGACACCACCCGCAGCCCGGGCGGTGCCGTGGTTACGCCGGCGGGCACCACCGCATGGGTAAAGCCGAGCCGGGCAGCCTCGGCCAGCCGGCGGTCCATACCGGTCACTTTCCGCAGGTCCCCGGCTAGCCCGACCTCACCGATTGCTACCGCGGTCGTCGGCATCGCCAGATCGACGAATGCCGAAGCGATCGCGAGCGCCACGGCGAGGTCCGACGACGAATCGGTCAGGCGCATACCGCCGACGGTGGACAGGTAGATGTCGTTGGTTCCGACGGGCAGCTTGGCCCGCTTCTCCAGCACAGCGGTGATCATCGCCGCGCGCGAGGAGTCGATGCCGCTGACCGCCCGCCGCGGACTCCCGCTCGCCGGCGAGCCGATCAGCGCCTGTACTTCGCCGATCATCGGGCGTTTACCGTCGAGCGTGACCGTCACCGCGGTGCCCGACACCGCTTTGGGTCGCTGGTCGAGAAAAAGACCGGAAGGGTCGGAGACGCATTCGATGCCGTTGTCGTGCAACAGAAAACATCCGACCTCGTCAGCGGCGCCGAATCGGTTCTTGACGCCGCGCACCATCCGCAGCGACGACGTCCGGTCCCCCTCGAAGTGCAGCACGACATCGACGAGGTGCTCAAGCGAGCGGGGTCCGGCGATGGCACCGTCCTTGGTGACGTGGCCGACGAGCAGTATCGCCACCCCCGGAGAAGATGACGTCTTGGCCACCGCGGTCAGAGCGGTCGTCACTGCCCGGACCTGGGTGACACCTCCGGTGACACCGTCGACTTCGCCGGTGGACATCGTCTGCACCGAGTCCACGACGACGAGGGAGGGCTGCACGGCTTCAATGTGGCCGAGTGCGGTCTGCAAGTCCGATTCGGCGGCCAAATAGACCTCGTCGTGGGTGCACCCGGTGCGTTCAGCCCGCAGCCGAATCTGGCCCGCCGACTCCTCCCCGGACAGATACAGTGCCCTCCGGCCGGTCTGAGCCCAGCGGTGGGCGACCTCAAGCAGCAGTGTGGACTTGCCGACACCCGGATCTCCTGCCATCAGCGTCACCGATCCGGGCACCAGACCTCCGCCGAGCACCCGGTCCAGTTCGCTCACGCCAGTGTGAAAGTGGCGGGTGGCGCCGGGATCGATCGAACTGATCGGCACGGCGGGAGAGGTCGGTACCACCGCCCGCCGGGTCGCCGAAGCGGCCGCCGTCAGAACGACTTCGTCGACTGTGCCCCAGGTGCCACAGTCAGGACAGCGGCCGACCCATTTGGCCGTGACGTGATGGCATTCTGAGCAGCGGTATTGCGAACGTGTTTTCGAACCGGCCCGGGTCACGGGGTGACCGTAACTGGCGGGACCGACAGAACCTCAGCGATAGAGGCCGTGTCTTGAACAGATGCCGCTCAGCGTCTTGAACAGATGCCGCTCAGCGGCCGCCGCCCTAGTGGCCGGCCGCATCCCCGACCTCTGGAGGGGCTTCGCGACGGGGAGCCTCGCCAGCTGAGATCGGCACGCCGACGGTGGTTTCGCCGGCGTTCTCGAAGGTGAACGTGAAGTCGTAGGTCAGGCCGTTGGTAATGGGCTTGGACAATTCCACGGTGGCCTCGGCCGAGTCCGCCACCTCAATGTCCTCCAGCGGTGTGGGCTGGCCGTCCGGAATGCCGACCACCAGTACATCGGTGGCGGGCAGGGCGGTATCGCCCGTCAACGCCACGCTGCCGACGTCGGAGGTGATCGAGAGAAGCTTGTCGTTGATGTCGGGTGAGTCGTTGGCAGCGGTGAAGATCAGTTCCACGTCGCGGCCCGGCTGAATGTAGTCGCTTGTCTGTTCCGCTCGCAGGTGGACGTTGCGCAGCGTGATCTCACCGGCGTAGCCGCTGGTGCCGTTGACCGCCGGTTCCTGAGTAGCGGTCTGGGCGACCTGGCCGGAGCTGCAGCCGCTCAGCACGACGGCCGCGGCCAACCCACTCGCCGCCAGAGCGGCGGGGACGGACCGGCCGTGTGCGTTAGTGCACCGTTTAAAGGGGTTCACTGGGGCCTCCTGCTCGGCCGACTGGGCGACGTGGCGCGCCGGGTCCACAGCGGTTCCGGCGGTTCAACTATGCAGAGTAGTAGCTGACGACCGCACGCGGTAGCGCAGGGGCGATGCGTCTTGCCGACAGCCCGTTCCCGGGGTTGCCGACAGCCGGAAAGCTACGGTCAAGCAGCGGGGAAATGTCACGCGTGTTGCACGCATTCGCTGGGCTGTCAACCCTGCTCTTCATTGACGGTGCCCCTGACCTGCAACGTTGATCCGCACCTCCTGGCGGCCCGTGTTAACATCAAGGGGTGAAAGGGGCTCGTAACTAATGATTTTTAAGGTCGGAGAGACCGTCGTCTATCCACACCACGGTGCTGCGTTGATTGAAGCGATCGAAACCCGGACCATCAAAGGCGAAGAGAGGGAATACCTCGTCCTGAAGGTCGCTCAGGGAGATCTCACCGTTCGGGTACCCGCTGATAACGCCGAATATGTGGGCGTGCGCGATGTGGTCGGGCGGGAAGGCCTGGACAAGGTCTTTCAGGTGCTTCGCGCACCGCACACCGAAGAGCCCACCAACTGGTCGCGCCGGTACAAGGCGAATCTGGAGAAGTTGGCCTCCGGTGACGTGAACAAGGTCTCCGAGGTTGTACGTGATCTGTGGCGTCGGGACCAGGAGCGCGGGCTGTCGGCCGGCGAGAAGCGGATGCTGGCCAAAGCCCGGCAGATCCTGGTGGGTGAGCTGGCACTCGCCGAGAACACCGATGACGAGAAGGCTGCGACCATCCTCGACGAGGCGCTCGCCACCGCTTCCTGAGGGTCGGGATGTCGGCAGGGTTGTGATGTCGGCGATTCGAGGGCACTCGCTGAGAGTCGGGCTCGGCACCGACGTACACCCCATCGAAGCTGGACGTCCGTGCTGGCTGCTGTGTTTGCTGTTCGACGGCACTGACGGCTGTGCCGGGCATTCGGACGGCGACGTGGCCGCGCATGCGTTGTGCGACGCGCTGCTGTCGGCGGCGGGCTTGGGCGATGTCGGCGAAGTGTTCGGAACCGACCGGCCCGAATGGCGTGGGGTTAGCGGTGCTGACATGCTCCGGCACGTGCGCGCGCTGTTATCCGCCGCCGGACTACGAGTGGGCAATGCCGCGGTGCAGGTCATCGGCAATCGTCCGAAGATCGCCGCGCGCCGTATCGAGGCGCAGCAGCTGCTCTCCGAACTCCTGGAAGCTCCAGTATCAGTGTCGGCGACCACCACCGACGGCCTCGGTCTGACCGGACGGGGAGAGGGCTTGGCGGCTATAGCTACCGCCCTACTGACCCACGAAGTCTCCGGTGAATGACGATCAGGCCTGAATAGGCCGGTAGGCTGGCCCTTCGTGACCGAACGCCCCGCATCTGTGCTGCGGCTCCATGACACCTTGTCTGGCCGTGTGCGTGATTTCGCGCCACTTCGGCCCGGCCACGCCTCGATCTATCTGTGCGGCGCGACCGTGCAGGGCCTGCCGCATATCGGCCATGTGCGCAGCGGCGTGGCCTTCGACGTCCTCCGCCGCTGGCTGGCTGCCAAGGGGTTTGACGTTGCGTTCATTCGCAACGTCACCGATATCGACGACAAGATCCTGCACAAGGCCGCCG
>CAXMSM010000030.1:0-5133 GCA_964195655.1 uncultured Gammaproteobacteria bacterium
CCGGCAGCGCCGGCGCAAAGCGTCGCCTGCCTTCAGATAAAGGCGGGGGATCAAGTCACGCGCTGCTACCCGAGCGACGACTCGGGCAGCGCGCATGTGTTCTTCGAGCCCTACGTCCCCGGCGCTACCTATGTCGCGACCGGCCGGGGCTGCGGCACCTGGCTCGGACAGTCGCCAGCACCGGATTGCCAAGTGCTCGGGCCTTTTTCCGCGACGCTGTAGCGGGCGGACACCGGCCTCGTCAGCCTGCGCGGTACTCCACGATCGCGTCACGGCTCAGCAGATCCTCGCCGGTCAGCACGACCAACTCAGTCGCCGACAGCCGGTAGGTGGTGCCGTCGTTGCGGGCCTCGAATCCTGCCGGGATTGCGATGACATCGTCCAACCGCAGAAATGCTCCGTCGTGCAACCGGGTGCCTGTGTACTCATAGGTTCCGTCGACTCCGCGGCAGATGACCATCGCAGACCGGGTGGTGCGCGCGATCGCGACGACTTGCTGGCTCATGTTGCAACGCGCAGCGTTGTCGACAAAACCGTGTTCATCCATCGCGAGGACGGCGGTTTTCGGCTGAGGTGCCGTATTGGGTGCCGTGCTGGGTGTCGCGGTCCTGGGCTTGGCCGGCGCGGCCACTTGCTGGGACACGGAATTCGGTTGGGGGGGAATGGATTGCGTCTGCGGAGTTTCGCTATCCGCCGAGTGCAGCATTTTGAAGACAACGACCAGAGTGGCGATCGATGCCAACACGATGGTGATGGCCGAAACTCTCGGGCTGAGCAGGCCACGCCGGGGAGGGTCGTGTGCGGGGGCGGGTTCAGTTGCTGTCGGCATGCCTAGGCTTCCTCGTTGCGGTGCCGAATGAGTGTGCTGGTGAACAGCAAACCACCTCGAGAGAGGGCGTTACGCCATCTAGGTCGGCGTTTCGCCCACCGAGATGGGCTGCACCAAGGCTGCGACACCAACGTTAAGAGACACCAACGTTAAGGGAGGACGGATATTTCGTCGCTGAGCCGGTACCCGGCGGCTAACGGCAATGTATCTCCACTCCAGAACGACCCCGGATCAAACCAACTGGAGTCCTTCTCGGACTGCAGCAGACCCATCTCCTCGTAGGTGATGGCGACCGTTTCGGCGCAGTATGCGGTGTCCAAGCCGACGCTGAATTTCTCCGCCTTCCGGCGTTCAACGGACTGGCGAACCTTTTTGTGCACAAGCGGGATTCCACGGGTGAAGTCGGCAGCGTTCGGTATCCGGCCACGCATCCAGCGTCCTGTCAACCGCACCGTCGTCGGGAACGGCGTGCCATCCATCCGCGCGATCACCCGCAGCATCTGGTCCTCCTGCTCCCGACCTGCGTACGGCGTGAGCTGACGCAGCCAACAGCGTTGGTCATAGGTCTCGATCCAACGCTCCGCCGCCTGACGCAGGTCGTTGAGCTGCACCCCACGATGATTGGTACCTGTCCACATGTCGACCAGCTTGTCGCCGAGCTCAGCGTGCCAAATCAGTGGTGGCAGGTCGTCTATCGCGACTGCCATCCCGACATGGTTGACGGGGCTGTTGGTCAGCGATTGGATGGCGCGATCAGGGCGGGAGTGTCCGCGGAACAACCAGATATCCCCGGTACGGGTCTCGTCCAGTGCGCGCTGCAGCGACACCGTGCTTGGCTTCACCCCCGCAGCTTAGGCAGACTGACGTCTATGCGTGGAATCTGGAAGTGGGTCGGGCTCGCCGGTGTGGCTGGCGTCGTTGCCGGTGGGGCGCTGGTCGCCCGCGACCAACGTCGTCGCAATTCCTACACCCCGGACGACATCCGCTCCCGCCTGCACCAACGGCTGGCCGAAACCGAGCCCAACTTCTAGAGCCCCACCGCGTACATCGCGTGCACCCCGGCGAACCCCTTGAGCTCGGCTTCCCGGCCGTCATCGAAACTGATGTCGGCGATGTCCTCGCAGTCAGCGACTGCGTCGCGCACCGTCTGACTCACCAGGATCTCGCCACCGTCGGCCGCTCCGGCCACCCGCGCCGCCATCGCGACATTGCGTCCGAACAGGTCGTCGCCGCGCCGGACCGACTTTCCGACGTGGATACCGATGCGCACACGAATACCGTTGGGGTGCTTAGCCAGTGAGCGCTGGATATCGACTGCGCATCTGACCGCCTGCTCCGGCTTGCCGAAGGCGACCATGAATCCGTCACCTTGGCTCTTCACGACGTAACCCCGGTGATTGTCGACGTGCCGGTGGACCGATTTGTCGTGCTTGCCGATCAGCCTGACCCAGGCTCGATCGCCGATGCGTTCGTTCAGCGCGGTGGACTCCTCGATGTCGGAGAACATGATCGCCACCTCGCCGTTGGGTGCCAACCGTGCCAGGTCGGGCCGCTCTACCTCCGCCCAGTCAGCGAGCTCCTCGATCGAGGACCGTACGGCCGCGCCGAATCCGTCCGTACGGAGGATGTTGGCGGTCTGCCAAACGGTCTTGACCGCCTTGGTCCCGCCGGAAAGTAGCAGGTTGCGGGTGTCGACGCGCCGACCCAGCTCGTCGGCCTCCTCCCGCGCTGCCCGCAGCCGCAGTATCAGCATGACCAGCGCGATCGCCTCACCGATGACGACCACTGCCAGCAGGTACGCCGCGATCTGCACTCCGGTCACGGGTCAAGTATTGGATGCTGGTGGTGTGATGATGGCGAGGGCCCCCTATTACGAGAGTCGTTTCATCCGAGCCAACGCGCCCGACGCAGCTCGCGCGGTATGGCTGCGTGAGACCCTGTTGTTGCCCGTGGACGGGGAACCCTCTGCAGAGGTGTGGGTGATGGTGTTCGATCCGTCGGGTCACCGTGCGCTGAAGCGGTCGTTTCCGATCGAGGCGGCTGAGTTCGGCTACGAGGATTGGTCGGCGAAGATTGCCACAACCAGCCTGGACGACACCGCGGCGTACGGCTCGGTGGCTGGTGCGGCTCGCTGGGATATCGGGATCACCCCGGGGGCTGAGGATCGCGTCCGGCTGCTGACCGACCGCGCCTACCAGGGGCGCTTTCCGGCAGCCAAGACCGAGGTTCGCCATCCACTGGCGCGGTTCGACGGCCGGCTCGAGCTTGAGAACAAGGTCATAGACATTGAGGGCTGGACGGGCAGCGTCAACCACAACTGGGGCGCCCGCCACACCCCGGCCTATGCGTTCGGTCAGGTGTGCGGGTTCGATGACGCGCCCAACTCCACACTGGAGATCGTGACCGCCCGGGGGACCCTGGGGTCAATGCTGCTCCCTGGTGTCACGCTGTTTGTGTTCCGGCATGCCGGAACCGAGTTCGCGGTGCGCTCTCTGGTCGGCAGCCTGAAGACTCATGCCCGCTATGCGCCGTTCACCTGGACGTTCGGGGCGCGAGCCGGGGAGCAGATGATCCAGGGGGAGATCATCGCCGAACCCGCGGATGTCATCGGGCTCACCTACGCCGATACCCAGGGCGGAACGAAGTACTGCTACAACTCGGGGATCGCCAAGTGTCGAATCCAGTTGGCGGGCAATGCCTATGAACGATCCGAGCTGGTGAGTCGTAGTGCGATGTTCGAGATCCTCACCGACGAGCAGCTGGCTGACGTGCCGCTGCTGGCCTAGGCGGTGCTCAGCGAAGGAACCGCTCGACCACCTCGGAGAACGCCTCGTTGCCGACCCGTAGCGAATCGTCCTGCCCGAAGATCCTGCGGCGTTCTCGACGCGCCCGAACCGGATCCCAACCTGGCGTTCTGGGTACGTGGAGCGTAATGAAGCGGTCATTTAGACCCCGAAAAACGCCATAACCGGGAGGTTGAACTCGTCGACTTCGCCTATTTGCGTGGAACTGGCCCCCGAATTTCCGCGCCAATAATTGGTGATATACGGTTCGTCAGCGTTCATCCATGTGTATCGTCACCCGCAGCCTGGCTGGGCACGGGCTTCGTTTGGGGGAGTGCAGTCTATGGCGGAGAGATGCGCCCGAGGGAGGACCTAACAGGTGGTTGCTTCCAGTATTGTCGCTAAACCCGTCCGTGCAATGGGCGGCTTCTTCTCGATGGTGCTCGACACGTTCGTAGCGATCTTCAGGCCACCGTTCGCCTGGCGCGAGTTCATCTCTCAGACCTGGTTCGTCGCTCGTGTGTCGATGCTGCCGACTCTGATGCTGACCATCCCCTACACGGTGCTGCTGACTTTTACGTTCAACATCCTGCTGCGGGAGTTTGGTGCGGCGGACTTCTCGGGTACCGGCGCCGCGTTGGGCACCGTCCGGCAGATCGGTCCGATCGTCACGGTGCTCGTGGTCGCAGGCGCGGGCGCAACCGCCATGTGTGCAGACCTGGGTGCCCGAACCATCCGCGAGGAACTCGACGCACTGCGCGTAATGGGTATCGATCCCATTGGCGCCTTAGTGGTTCCGCGGGTGTTGGCGGCGATGGTGGTGTCATTGGCGCTGTCGGCGACGGTGATCTTGGTCGGGTTGACCGGCGCCTACTTTTTCACCGTGTACATCCAGAACGTCTCCCCGGGGGCTTTCGCTTCCGGTCTGACGCTGCTCATCGGCTCCACCGACATTTTCATCGCGCTGGTAAAGGCGGCACTATTCGGGCTGTCGGCTGGCCTGATCGCATGCTACAAGGGCATCTCGGTGGGCGGCGGTCCGGCCGGTGTCGGCAACGCGGTCAACGAGACCGTAGTGTTCACGTTCATGGCGCTGTTTGCGATTAATATCGTCGCCACTGCCGTCGCGGTGAAGGTGACGATGTGACAGTTTCGCGGCCCATTCACAGTTTCCCTGGCTGAAGAGTCGGGCTAAGGCTCTGGCTGATCCCTGGAATGCCATCGGCGTACAGGTAAAGTTCTACGAACAGGCGCTGCGTTCAATCTTCGTGGCCGTCACACATTATCGGGTCGAACTCCTCCGCCAGATCGCCCAAATGGGTTTAGGCGCAGGGGCGTTGATCCTCATCGGCGGTACGGTCGCGATCGTCGGCTTCCTCACCGTGACCACCGGCGCTTTGGTGGCGGTGCAGGGCTTCACGGACTTCTCCGAGATAGGCGTGGAAGCACTGACCGGTTTCGCCTCCGCGTTCTTCAACGTGCGCTTGATCGCGCCGGCGACGACGGCTATTGCCCTGTCGG
>CAXMSM010000031.1:0-3314 GCA_964195655.1 uncultured Gammaproteobacteria bacterium
GGGCGCTGGCGCAGATTCACCAGGTCGACGGCGTGTACGACGCCTATCGCCTCATGCCGGGGGGCGGCGGGGGGTCATCGGCGTCGGAGTCCCCGTCCCCAGCCGAAGTCGGCTAGCAAAGGATGAAATTAGCGCGCGCAGGTGATTTGTGTGAAGATACGAAACGATAACGGAGCATTCAGAGGTAGGGATGAAGAAGCTTCCCGCATCCTTACTGAACCCGCAGCCTTACTGAGGAAGCTCCCCGCAGACATACTACGGACGTGACGTGACGCCTTCGCCCCAGTCATCAATTCTCTCGATGCTGCATGGACGTGCCAGCCTGCGTCCTGACGACGTGGCATACACCTTCACCGACTACACCGCCGATCCAGCGGGTGTTGCCGAAAGCCTCACATGGTCGCAGCTATCGCGCCGAACCATGAATGTGGCACGTGAGCTTCGCTCCCATGGGTCGGTCGGCGACAGGGCAGTGATCCTGGCTCCGCAGGGCCTCGACTACATTCTGGCTTTCCTGGGATCCATGCAGGCTGGCTTGATCGCAGTTCCGCTCCCGTTGCCGCATCGGGGCTCAAACCAGGACAGTCTGGGTGCGGTCTTTGTCGATACGTCGCCAGCGGTCGTTCTCACTACCTCCGCTGTCGCAGGAGACGTCGGCGACAGCGTTGATCAGGCACGCATGGACATCGCCCCCAAGCTGGTTCAAATCGATTCGTTGAGCCTGTCCGCCGATGACGGATTGGCTGACGGGCCCAGCATCGAGACGGCTGATCTGCCTGAAATCGCGTATTTGCAATACAGCTCCGGTTCGACCCGAAAGCCGACCGGGGTCATGCTCTCGCATCGCAACCTGCAGGTGAACTTTGAGCAATTGATGCGCATCTATTTCGCGGAATCCGGCATCACGGTCCCGTCGCGTACCACGATGGTGTCTTGGCTGCCGTTTTACCACGACATGGGTTTGGTGTTGGGCGTCTGCGCCCCGATCCTGGGCGGCTTTCACGGCGATTTGACCAGTCCGGTGGCTTTCTTGGAAAGACCGGCCAGGTGGATGCGATCGCTGGCCGAAAGTCCTCACACGTTTTCGTCGGCACCGAATTTCGCATTTGATCTGGCTGCCCGAAAGACCACCGACAGTGACCTGGCCGGGCTCGATCTGGGTGGGGTGCTCGGCATCATCAGTGGCGCCGAACGGGTCGAGCCGGCGACCTTGCGACGTTTCGTTGATCGGTTCGCGCACTTCAATTTGCAGGACCGCATGATTCGTCCCTCTTACGGCTTGGCAGAGGCGACCGTCTTTGTGGCTGCTGGCACCTGGAGCGACGCGAAGCCGACCGCTCGCTTCGATGTCGAAGAGCTAGGCGCGGGCCGCGTTCAGCGGTGCGCGGCCGGAGCCGGAACAGCTCTGGTGAGATATCAGGTACCGCGGTCACCGGTGCTGCGGATCGTCGACGTCGACACCACCCGGGAGTGTTCGCCGGACGTCGTCGGCGAAATTTGGGTGCATGGCGAGAATGTCGCCAGCGGCTATTGGCGCAAATCCCCACAGGAGCAACAGTGCTTCGGCGCAACACTGGCCGACCCTTCGCCTGGCACACCTGACGGGCCGTGGCTGCGGACCGGCGACCTCGGCTTTATCTCTGAGGGTGAGTTGTTCATCGTCGGCCGCATCAAAGATCTGCTGATCATCCGCGGGCGTAATCACTATCCAGAGGACATCGAGGCGACGGTCCAACAGATCACCCGGGGCCGGGTCGCGGCGATATCGGTTCCCGTGGACAGTACCGAGAAGCTGGTCACCGTCATCGAACTCAAGAAGCGAACTGACATCAACGAGGACGCGATGCGCTGGCTCAGCGAGGTCAAGTCTGATGTCACCTCCGCGCTATCCAATGCGCACGGCCTGAATGTCGAGGATCTCGTCCTGGTACCTCAGGGGTCGATCCCCATTACGACGAGCGGCAAAGTTCGACGCTCCGCCTGCTCCGAGAACTACCGGCACGATCAATTCGTCCGGTTGGACGCCTGAGCCCCACGCTGTGACCAGCGTCGGCTGCGTGGCGGAGTAAGATTTTGGTCAAACGAGCCGCACAGTCGAGCAGGGGAGTGGGTGTGAACAGCGTATGAGGCGACTGCTTGCCCTCGGTACTGCACTGACAACCATCGGCGTCGCCGGGTGCTTCGGTTACGGCGTAGCCGCAGCCGACGAATTCTGGGTTTCGCCGCCGACCCCTACAACCACGACCGATGGTCCGTCGCCGCTGGGGAACCCGGGGAAGGCGTACGCGCTTGGCGGTGCCCGCGTATCGAACGTCCCGTACGAGGCGTTCATCATGGCTACCGGTGCGCAATGGTTTCCTGCGATGGATCGTCAGATCGTCGACTACCCCGCCGGGCAAGTGCAAGGGCACACCCTTGAGCGACTGTTCCCGGGTATCGGTCAGCTCGATGACTCTTTCCCGGGCCTGGGTCTCGACGGCCCCAGTATCGGCGAGTCGGTCGACGTCGGAGCCCCCGACACCATCGCTGCGATCCGTGCCGGTGGCCCGGGCACTGTGCATGGACTGTCCGAAGGTGCGATGGTGCTCGACGAAGTGCAGCGAGAACTTGCCTATGACCCGGCCGGTCCGCCGCCGGATGAATTGAGCTTCGCGATGTACGGCCCACCGGTGGGACGGCACGGATTCGGTGAGGGCTACTTGACCCAAATGTACCCCGTCGGCAGTGTCGTTCCGTCGCTGGACTACCGCATACCGCCGCCGGTGGAGAGCCAGTACGACACCTACAATTTCGTCTCCGCCTACGACCTTGCCGCTGACTGGCCGGACAGGCCGGACAATTGGATATCTGTCGCAAATGCCATAGTCGGGCTGCCGACTGTCCACAGCGCGGTCGCGTTCACCGATCCGAGCATGGTGCCGCCGCAGAATATCCGAACGACCGTTAACTCCAGGGGTGCCAAGACGACGACGTACATGGTTCCCGCGGAGCACCTCCCGCTGGTCCTGCCGCTGAAGTACCTCGGGGTGCCGCAAGAAACCCTGCGAGAGCTTGACGCGGTGCTGCAACCTTTCGTAGATGCGGGCTACTCACGCAACGACGACCCGGGGACCGCCCCGATGACGGTGGATCCGGCGAATGGCTATGATCCTGCGGAGGTTACCGCACCGATTACCCAGGCGGCCTTCGGTGGCGACGCAGATCCGATATCGCAAGTGTTCTCCTTCCTGCAGGCAGGGCTCGGCTTTTAGCCTTAGTCGGGTGCGGCGGGGAGTAGGGTCTGGTCGATCGGGTGCGGAGTGGCGCAGGGGGGC
>CAXMSM010000032.1:0-3264 GCA_964195655.1 uncultured Gammaproteobacteria bacterium
TGAACACGGCACCAGCCTAAATGAAACAAGGCACCAGCCTAATTGCAACAAGGCACCAGCCTAATTGCAACGAGGCACCAGCCTAAATGAAACCAGGCACCAGCCTAAAGCGTCGACTCACTGCACTTGGCCGGCTCCTCCCCCTGGCCCAGGCAGCACGTCCACACCCGCGCACCCATTACGATGCAGGCATGCAGACCCGCCGTCTGGCGATCTTCGCCGCCCTCATCGCTGCCGTAGCCCTCCTTGCAGGGTGCTCGGGCTCGTCGGAGGATTCCGCCAAGAATCTCCCCGACGGCACCACCTTGTTGAAAGAGTCGAGCGAGGTCACCAAGGGCCAGACGAGCGCGCACCTCAAGCTCACCGTGCAGGGCCAGATTCCCGATCTGCCGGTCGAAACCCTGGTTGGCGATCTGACGCAGACTCCGGCGGTCGCCGCCAAGGGCACCGCCGACATCGTCTTTCTGGGCCAGCGTCTCCGGGATGTCGAGTTCGTGGTCTCTGACAGTGACCTCTACGCCGCGATCACCGCAGGGGGCACCCTGTCGAATTTCGGGCCCGCATCCGACATCTACGACGTCGCGGCAATCCTGAATCCCGATGTGGGGCTGGCCAATGTGCTGGCCAACTTCTCAGATGCCAAGGCCGCCGGCCGCGAGACCGTCGAGGGCACGGAGACTGTGCGCATCACGGGCAATGTCTCCGCCGACGCAGTCAACAAGGTCGCCCCACAGATCGGGGCTACGGGCCCGGTGCCCGGCACCGCCTGGATCGCCGAGGGCGGTGACCACGAGCTCATGCAGGCCCGGTTGGAGCCCAGCCCCGGCAATAGCGTCACCATGACCCTGTCGAAGTGGGGCGAGCCGGTCACCGTCGACAAACCTGCGGTGTGATGCACGGTTCGCCTCCGGATTCGGTGCCGGCGGCTGTGTCCGGATCTACGAACCGCCGGATCGCGATCAGCGCGGGCAGTCTTGCGGTAGTGCTTGGCGCGCTGGACACCTACGTCGTCGTGACGATCATGACCGACATCATGCGCGACGTCGGTATCGGCGTGAATCAGATCCAGCGGGTGACCCCGATCATCACCGGCTACCTGCTCGGCTACATCGCGGCGATGCCGCTGTTGGGCCGGGCCTCAGATCGGTTCGGTCGAAAAATGCTGATCCAGGTCAGCCTGGCCGGTTTCGCAGTCGGATCGGTGATCACTGCGCTGTCCACCGATCTCACCGTTTTGGTCCTCGGCCGTGTCATCCAGGGCACCGCCAGCGGCGCGCTGCTGCCGGTCACCCTGGCACTGGCCGCCGATCTGTGGGCGGCCCGCAACCGCGCGGCTGTGCTCGGCGGTGTGGGTGCCGCTCAGGAATTGGGCAGCGTGCTCGGCCCTGTCTACGGCATCTCCCTGGTGTGGCTGTTCCATCATTGGCAGTCCGTTTTCTGGGTCAATGTGCCACTGGCGGTGATCGCGATGGCGATGATCCACTTCAGCCTGCCCAGCCGGCAGAAGACCGACGATCCCCAGAAGGTCGACGTGGTTGGCGGCCTCCTGCTGGCCATCGCGCTCGGCCTGGCGGTGATCGGGCTCTATAACCCCAAGCCGGACGGCAAGGAGGTGCTGCCCAGCTGGGGAGCACCGGTGCTGATCGCCGCCGCAGTGGCCGCTTTCGCATTCTTCGTCTGGGAGAAATTCGCGCGCACTCGTCTACTGGAACCGGCGGGGGTGCACTTCAGACCTTTCCTCGCGGCGCTGGGTGCGTCGCTAGCCGCCGGGGCAGCCCTGATGGTGACGCTGGTCAACGTCGAGTTGTTCGGTCTTGGCGTCCTCCGCCTGGACCAAAACCATGCAGCCTTCCTGCTGCTGCGCTTCCTGGTCGCGCTGCCCATCGGGGCGTTGCTCGGCGGTTGGCTGGCCACTCGGATCGGCGACCGGATCATTGCGTTCGCCGGCTTGCTCATCGCCGCAGGGGGCTATTTCCTGATCTCACACTGGCCCGTCGATCTGCTGGCGGCGCGCCACGACCTGGGCCTATTCACCCTTCCCGCGCTGGATACCGACCTGGCAATCGCCGGCCTCGGTCTCGGGCTGGTGATCGGCCCACTCACTTCGGCGACGCTGCGGGTGGTACCGGCCGCTCAGCACGGCATTGCGTCGGCAGCGGTGGTGGTCGCCCGCATGATCGGCATGCTGATCGGCATCGCGGCGCTGAGCGCATGGGGGCTCTACCGGTTCAATCAGCATCTAGCCAGCCTGCCCGTCAGTACCGGCGGCGGCACGCTCGCGGAACGGTTGTCAGCTGAGGCCGGCCGGATCCGTGAGGCCTACGTGCTGCAATACTCCGAGATCTTCACCATCACCGCGGTGGTGTGTGTAGCGGGCGCCGTGCTGGGTCTGCTCATCGCTGCCCGCGACGAGCACGCCGAAGAGGCCCCACCCGGCGGCGAACCTCAGCAGCGCTCGAGCCCGCGTTCCATGAGCTGAGGTTGATCGACCGGTCCGGATTGCTCAGAGATCAGATCCCGCCAGGCCTCACCGATCACGGCCTTGATGCTGCGTGGAGCGACCGGGCTAATGCTGAGCCAGTCCTGCAGTGCAGTCATGCTCTTGTCCTTTGTTTATGCTCACAACGCTGTTCATGCTCACTACGCTGTTCGTGCTGACCACGCTGTTCGTGCTCACGATGCGCAACTCGTCGGGGATAGCGCGATATGTACGCCGGGACCCCGAGATGTATGGCCGGCTTCTTGGCTCGATTGTACCGAGACTATGGCTCTGACCCACTATTCACCGCACCTGAAATGGGGTGTGACGCCGAACACGGAATCTTTAGATAAATTTGTGGAAACGATTGGATAACAAGCCAATCGCGTTCCCGGTCGCTAGGCGAGTGTGAGATTAGGCGGGCCTGAGGCTAGATCGGCGTGAGGCTCAGTAACACGTCGGGCCCCAAGGGATCCATTCCATCGAAGCGCCATCGCCGGGCATGAGCAATACTGAGAACCCCGACGTCGTCGACCGCAGCGATGGGTCCTCCCAGGAGAATCGGTGCCACATACGCGAGGATGCGATCGATCGCACCGGCACGCAGGAACGCGCCGGCAACCGTCGGGCCGCCCTCCAGCAGTACATCTGTGCGGTCTGACAGCGCTTTGATCACCTCGTGCGGATCACGAGTGCGGATCACCATTGTCCGCGAATCGTCATTCAAAACCTTTGCGTCCGGCGAAATCTCGCGTTGGCCTACCACCACGCGCAGCGGTTGATCC